>JAUVAR010000312.1 GCA_030591625.1 Candidatus Zixiibacteriota bacterium | reverse complement strand
TGGGCATTTCAGACGGATGGAATACTGTCTGTACCTGCCAGTTTTGGGCATGGTAAAATCTTCCAACCTGGTGATAACAACATTCTTTATGCGGTTTCACCGGATGATGGCAGCAAACTTTTCGAAGTTACAACCGAAGCGCCAGTAATGAGTGAGGCGGTGGTCGGTGACGATGTGTATGTTGGTGATATCTCAGGCTTCGTTTATGCGATTCAACCCGAGGATGGAACTATCCTTTGGAAGACTCGACTGCGAGGTCCGATTTGGACCGCTCCGGCTTTGTCTGACGGATTACTAATCGTTGGACATAGCGGTGGAGAGGTGGCAGCTCTTGATGTCACCACCGGTCGGATTATCTGGACTTTCACAGTGGGACAGGTTGTCAAAGCGTCACCGCTGATTGTAGGAGAGTATGTTGTTGTTGGTTCGATGACTGGACGTCTGTTGTTACTTGAAAAAAAGACAGGCAAGCTGATCGTCGAAGAAATACTCAAAGGCCCCATAGCGACCGCACCTGTTTCCGATGGTGTGCGAGTCTTTGTAGCCACTGAGTCTGGAAGAATAGCCTGTTTTGGAGCATTGAATGAAAAGCACCCTCGGGAAAGTAACTGATCACTCGCTAAATACAGACATTAATGAGCTTGCTCACTCTCTTGTTCGTGAATTTGCAATGGCCTCCAAGAAGGCCGGCATCTACGGAACAGGACATCCTCTATCTTTTAAGGCCTTAGATAAACCATTTCATGTTATCGAAACGATATTTCGATTTAAACGATTTATCAATATCAATGTCCGTAAGAACTCTCTCTATGTATTGAATATAAAAGTAAAAGAGACAGTCTTCTCGGACCAATTGCTTCACTATCTGCAACTTCTTGATATTTCATCTATGACCTTTGAGTCAGGCCTCGACTTTAAAGACTTCGCTCATCTGGTGGAACTTCTGGTGCAGCGAAAAAGTCATTATGATTCCGGTTTTTCTCTCGCTACTGCTCTGAAAGAAAAAGGGATAAAGGAAGCTGGTATCAATTCCGAATTTGGACTTGAACTATTTGAAAACAAAAGACAGTATCGAGGGGAGTTTGACGGAGATTTCTCGGTTAAACGATTTGTCTTAGACGTACTCGGAACAGACTTTGCCAGACTTGGTCAGATTTATAAATGTGAACCTGATAAATTACAATCATTCGGTATAGACTACACTGCTGATTTAGTCCGTTATCTTATTCCCGATAGAGTCGCATCCTTAAAAGCGCTCGATATTAGAGAGCAGTTATCTAAGTTAGTAGCTCCGCTAAAAGATGGCAACGCATCGGAGAGCGAACGAGCCCTGGCAACTGAATTGTATATGTCGGCTATGAGACTTGTAGAATTTCACCCTGATAAAGAGATTATTCTAGAAGGTTTGGATGATGCGCCTTCATCAGATGAAAAGTCTCATTCAGGCTCAGGTCCCGAAGAAGCGGCGGGAGCAATTAAAACAGCCTCTCGTAGTCGGATCGATGGTTACATGGATGAATTATTTGTTGGCGAAGGTGGCTCGTTTTCATTAGTCGATTATGCCGAAGCGTTCAACCGTCTGCTCACAACCGGACAACGTGAAAAAGCTTTCGAAGTTGCTCAACGTCTTCTTGACCTGCTCGGATCACCCGATCCTGACTTCAGACAAAAATCACTAAGCCTTCTCCTGACAGTCGTTGAATCACTCGGGAGTGGCCAGGATAGTTCTGTTATAAAACTGATGGTCGATGAAACAGCACGTCGCATAAATGAACAAACCGAAACCTTCGAGTATTCAGAATTTGTTTGGAAACTTTTCTCGAAATGTTTTGCGAAATCTTCTTATGAGAATTTGGTCGTTCTAACCGAAGCTATCGCGTCACGTCGTCATATCGAAGAGGATAGTGTCATTTTCGATTCAATTGCGATTGAAAAAGCACATGAGTCGATCAACCGTCAATCAGTTATAGACAGCCTCGTTGCCGAACTGGTTGAACTTGACCGTGACAAGCTTCCACACATTCGTGCAATACTTGTCGCTATCGGTTCTGAGGAAGTAGGCTTTGCGCTCGCATCGATTATTTCTCATCCGATACGAAATGTACGTCAGCAATCACTGAAGATATTGGCCGAACTTGGCAAAGCATCGTTGAAAGTTTGTAGTCGTATCTTAAATAATGATTCGTTCTTCGAAAGAGATTCGGGCCGTCATGAACTGCCCGATGCCAAATGGTATGTTGTACGAAATGCTATGTTTGTGCTCGGCTTACTAAAAGACCTCGATGGTGTAGTACCTCTAAGGTTGCGACTCTCGGACAATGATGTGCGCGTGCGTCGTGAAATAGTATCATCACTTGAAAAAATTGGTGGGGAAGACTCAGTAGATTGCTTGGTCTTTATGGCGGAAGATGTTGACCGAGAAATCAGGGAAGCAGCAATTTCTGCTATTGGTGTCATTGCCGATTCTGATGCATCACCATTATTGATTGACCTGCTCAAGCATACCAAAACGGATGCTATCCGAATTGTTTCTACTCTCGGGAAGCTCGGTGGCGATGAAGCACGTTATTTCCTCGTTCAGCTAGTTGAGGATGATCAGTTGTTTTCTGATCTGGCTGATGGTCGTGTTACCCGTGATGATCTCAAGGCGGTGGTGGTACGTGCTATCGGTGCAATAGGAGAGCCTGAGGATATTGAATGTCTCAAAAACTATCAATCGAATCAGTCCGCTACTCAAAAAATATTTTTCAAGAATTCCGCAGCGAATAAAGCAATCGCCGCAGTCCTCTCTCAGAAATAATCTTTCTTTTACTAATCATTATCGACTAAACAGGTATGCCTAATTGGCATATCTACGGCCACAATGGCACCCAATGTATGCTAATATGGCAGGTATGGACGCCAAATTGGCAGTGGTCGTACTCTCTCTAAATCAACGAAAAAACTTAAGTTCTTATATAGGGGTGTCTTAGACACCTTGGCACGGGAGTTGTTTTAGTCTTAGCTGTAACTGAAAACGAAAACAAACAATTGATTAACTAAGGTGCCATTGGCACAAGGAGTTCTAAAATGACTTACCTAACACTCAACCCAAACCGTGCATCATTCGGCAGAAACTTCGACTCGATCTTTGATGATTTTTTCGCTCCTAATTTAAGATCATCGGGAGCCTGTGTCTCCAATTCTGCGAGTAGATCGTTCAGCCCGAAGGTTGATATTCTCGACTCCAAGGATGATGTCAAACTTCTCTTTGAGCTGCCCGGAATGTCAAAGGATGACATCAAGGTTAGCCTCAACGATGACCTTCTCACGATCTCGGGTGA
>JAUVAR010000070.1 GCA_030591625.1 Candidatus Zixiibacteriota bacterium | reverse complement strand
CACCACCTGAGCCATCGTTGACTGCTTCTGTCCGATACCAGCATAGATGCAGATAACATCAGAGTTTTTCTGATTGATAATCGTATCAAGGGCAACAGCTGTCTTACCAGTCTGACGGTCACCAATGATAAGTTCGCGCTGGCCACGTCCAATCGGAATCATAGCGTCAATAGCCTTGAGTCCAGTCTGAATCGGTTCGGTAACAGGCTGGCGTTCCACTACAGAAGGAGCCATACCTTCAATAACTCTAAACTTGTCAGACGCGATAGGTCCCTTGCCGTCAATCGGAATCCCGAGCGGATTAACCACACGTCCGATTAACGCATCACCAACCGGCACCTGCGCAACTTTACCGGTGCGACGAACCGTGTCACCTTCATTGATATGTGTGTCAGATCCAAAGAGAGCTGCACCAACATTGTCATGCTCAAGGTTGAGCACCATTCCCATGATATCGCCAGGGAACTGTATCAGCTCCGACATCTGGACATCTTCAAGACCCCAGATGCGGGCAATACCGTCACCAACCTGGAGAACCGTTCCAACCGATTCCATCTCCAGCTTGGTATCATATTTTTCGAGCTCCCGCTTGAGAACCGACGATACTTCTTCCGGATTCAGTGCCATTATCGCACTCCTGATATATTAAATAACATTCTTTTCTTTTATCCACTGGTGACGACCGACATACTTTCTACAGCACGACATCATCAACCCTCTAACTCACACAACTGCGAGATAAATCCACTTACGTTAGTGAACTCTAATCCGCGATAGCTTCTCTTCGAGCTGGTCTAACGAATGTCTAATTGACCCATCAATAATTTCGTTGCGCAAAATTACAATCGCGCCACCGATAATACTCGGATCGACTTTCTTTTCCAGCATCACTTTTGTTCCCGACTTTGCTTCAAGCTTCGCAATCAACGCCCGATCATCTTCTGGATTACTTCGCGTCGCTGTAATAAGCGTCGCACGCGAAATCCCTTTCTCCATTTCAATAAGATATTCGAGTTCATCGATTACCTCGGGGAGATAGTTGATACGATGTTTGCGAATCAATACACTGAGAAACTCAATATTCAATCGGTTCATTCCTTCACCGAATAATTTGCCAACCAGTTCGATTTTCTCCTTTTGAGAGAGCATCGGACCGGAGAGCAATTTGAGAATATTCTTCTCAGTCTTCATGACTTTTCGCAAGTCCTGAAACTGCGTGAACGTCTCATCAACCAGACCGCGTTCTTTTACCGCAGCAAAAAGCGCGCTGGCATACTTGGTTGCGACTTCCTGAGCTATCATCTAATAGTTACGCCTTCTCAAGGTTACGCCTTCTCCAGACCGTCAATAAAACGGCCAATCAAATCACGTTGTTTCGCTTCATCAAGTTTTTCATGAAGCACTTTCTCGGTTGCACTCATAGTGATAGCTACCATATCGTCGCGAAGCTGCACTTTTGCTTTGGCGACCTCACGTTCGAGATCAGCCTTCGCTTTGGCCTGCATCTGTTGCGATTCGGCATGGGCAGCAGCCTTAAGTTCGGCCGCTACTATCTTGCCTTCATCAACAGCTTCAACCAATTTCTGGCGACGTTCTGCGTCGATATCACGAAGTTTAGCTTCGTACTCAGCAGTCAACTTTTCGACTTCTTCACGATCCGATTCAATCTTGTCGAACTCACCCGCGATTTTCTCACGACGTTCGTCCATCAGACCGAGAAGCGGACCCCATGCATACTTCTTGAGTATCCATACGGTTATCCCGAAGCCAAAAAAGTGTGTTAATAATTGTTGCCACTCTATACTCATGGTGTCTCCATATTATCAGACAAGGCCTTTGACCCCGCCTGACAATAGCTTAGGGATTTTATTAACCTATTTTTCCCTGAAGCATGAAGAATACAACAAGTGCGTAGATGGTCAACGCTTCGATAAGAGCAGCACCGATAATCATAGCGGTCTGAATCTTACCGGCAGCTTCCGGCTGACGACCGATAGCTTCCATCGCCGAACCAACAGCGCGGCCAAGACCCAAAGCAGATCCGATAGCGGCCATTCCAACGCCGATTGGCAGCGACCAGGCAAGCATTGATTGATAATCCATCATTTCCTCCAAAAACGTTTCTATGTTTCTATCTTACTTTTATCAAATTTAATGATGCTCTTCCGCATGCGGAAGCATCATCAGAATATAAATTGTCGATAACAAAGTGAATACAAGCGCCTGAATTGTCGAAAGCAAAATCCCCAAGAAAATAAACGGGACATGCAACGGCAACCCAACCGGCGAGCCAGTAAAGGCTAAAGCTGATACACCCAATCCTACAAACGCGGCAACGAGTACATCTTCACCAGTAATATTGCCAAACAGTCGAATAGCCAACGAGAACGGCTTGGCAAACTCACCAATGATATGCATCGGGAACATTAGTACTACAAGCGCCCAACCGATAACATCACGTGGCTCTCCGGCCATGTGAAAGAGATATCCTTTGATTCCAAGTCGTGATAGACCGGTGTATTGAGCATAACAAAATGTCATGATAGCGAGTGAGGCAGTAATATTAACCGATGTTGACGGTGAATGACCGAGTGGAATAATACCCATTATGTTCATCGCCAAAATATAGAAAAAGAGCGTTCCTAAAAACGCAATGTACTTACGAGTATCATCACCCAAAATCGTATAAATAAAGTTGTACATCCCTTCAACCATCATTTCCATGGCGTTCTGCAACGGACCCGGAATCATCTGACGCTTGGCATATACACGCATCGAAATAGCTGAGAAGATAATCGCAATAAGGAATGCATAAATAATGTTGATCCAATGATGCGCCACCCCTTCGGCACCAAAAATCATCCCGACAGCCGACGGCAGATGAGGCGGACCACCACCATGATCTTCACCACCCTCAACAGCATGCTCACCTTCGGCAGCTGCACCGCTGGCAACAGATATAATCGTTCCTATCCAGGCAGGGGCTATAAGTGCCAGCTTATAAAACAGATAAGCACTCATTTTACCTCCTGAATAGATTTGGTCGTATGATCATCAACATTAGAAATCAGTCTTCCGACTGCGCGAAGTACAATTATTCCAAACAATCCTGTAAATCCTATCACCAGAAAGTGCGGTTCAAAAATCTGAATCTTCAACAGAAAGTAACCTGATAAGTACAGTACTGGAAACTTAAAAAGTGCCAGTCCTATAGTTTTCATTTTATTTGCACCCTCCGGACGAATCGTAGCACGTACCATTGCCGAGATAAATATCAGATTGAAAAGTGACCAGATGCACCCCGAGAATATAGCAAGCGTTGGATACAATCCGATATAGTAAACCCCAAACGGCAGGAATACCAAAAGAACGATACCAGTCGATCTAAGTGAACGATCTATAAACTCAAGTCCCATCCGTGTCGTCGTCTTTCTTTTCTTCGAGTGCCTGTGCCTTCTGAACTAATCTGTAAATCTCCCGACCTGCCGTTGCAAAGCCAAGAATCAAACCGATTAGCAAACATACGGGATCACTATCAAACTTCTTATCTAACCACTGCCCGGCAATAAATCCAACCGCCGGTCCGGCAATTAACATAGCCGGCACTGCAGCGAGCAAACTAATCTGCGCCATGCTCTTGTCCCGCTTGTTATTCTGCGAATTCAAAAGAGGGCACATATCTGTCTCCATCCCGCTAAAATTATGCGCGCAATAATAAGACCTGAGAAGCTTATGTCAACCTCTTTTTACCCTGTTTTGAACCTATTTTCACAAGCTTTTATACTTGATGCTTTTAGAAAGACCTGATATGTTTCCAACCGCCGACGAAGAACTCAAATTGGACAAGGAAACGATGAAAAAAATAATAGTCCCTATAATTGTATGTGCACTCTTGGTTGCCTGTAGTGAAAAAGAACCGGAAAAGACCGAAATCGACCAAACACCCAAAATACCTGCCTACGCCGAAATAGCTTCATCATATCAGGAAACTGCCGAAAAGCTGATTGCAAGCTATAGTAAAGAACTTAAAGGTGCCTTGATGGAAGCACTTAAAATCTCCGATGCAGCCGGTGCTCTCAGAATTTGTGGCTCAGCAGCCCCTTTGATTGACGATTCAAGCGGCGGAATTGGCTGGACCATCAAACGAGTCAGCGAAAAATACCGAAATCCGGACAACCGTGCCGACACAACCGAACTTGCAATCCTGAAACGATTCAGTATCTCAGATTCACTTATGTTTACCCATAACTGGACAGATGCGGACTCTTCGGCTATTTTCAGATATTACAAACCGATCCGCACCGGAAAATTTTGTCTCAAATGTCATGGCGATATGCAAACTCTCGCACCGGGTGTTTACAAGAAACTTAAGAAAATTTATCCTTTGGACAAAGCAACTGGCTACAAATCTGGTGAACTGCGCGGAATGTTTGTGGTCGAAGCAAGCTGGCCCGAAGGTGACGCTTTCGTGGAACAATTACTGAGCGATAGTATGAGCCAAGCTGATAGTTTATAATTTTAAGTAGGTCAGTGAGGCCTGCCCTCCTGACAATAATTCTTGCAGGCCAGAACCAATGTCAATAGATCGGTTTTGATCTTCTTAGTTACCACTAACAATTAATTTTAAAAAATCTAAGATTAGATATAAACTACCTTTGATGAAGTCCAAAGGAGAAAAACACTATTTTGGCCTCTACCCCTTAAGACCAACCAACCCTTTGAGTTTGGAAACTTCGTTCGAGGTCAACACACGCCATGCCCCGGCTTTGAGTGCCTTAAGCGTTATCCCCCCATAATCGACACGAACCAATTCCTCCACCTGATGACCAACAAATTGGCAAAGCTGTTTCACTTCACGTTTGCGCCCCTCAGTCATAACAATTCGCACCCGGGAATATTTTGGATTCGCCGACAAAATAGAAACCTGTTCAGCCTTGCCCATCTTGCCATCTTCGAGTTTTATACCCTTACGAATTATATCGGCATTACTGACAATAAACTTCCCCTTCACTCGCACTTCATACACACGCCTGACCTGATACTTGGGATGTGACAACCGAAACGCAAGGTCGCCATCATTCGTCAAAAGCAAAACTCCCTGCGCATCATAATCAAGTCGTCCAACCGGATAGACCCGATCTTTCATTTCTTTAAGAAAATTGACAATTGTTTTTCGTTTGAACGGATCATGCAGCGTGGTCATGACATTTTGTGGTTTGTTCAATACGAGATAGTATTTTTCTTCAACCGGCGAAACTTTCACTCCACCAACTTTGACAACATCTTTTGTCTCATCAATGATAGTACCCACCTCAATGAGAGTATTATCATTGACAGTCACCTGCTCATCTTTGATAAGTGCGTCAGCCCCCCGCCGTGATGTAACACCACAGATCGAGAGATATTTATTTATACGAATCAAACTTCACCTGTTTATCTGATGTCCCGGCCAAAACCAAAACTATTCAGACACTGTCTCTTCAGTCTTAGTCTCTGTATCGGTTCTAGCCTTTGTGCTCTCGGCCATTCTGTTAACAGTCTCAGTATCAATCATCTCATTTTCATCGTCGTACTCATCGTCATCTTCACTCAAATTTTCTTCACCTGACTTTAAGATTAAACGATGCGCACCCTCACCAAGCATTATCTCCCCTTTAACAACAACAGTTGATTCATCAAATTCAGCTTCATCAATTTCTTCAAATGAATCAAATTCTTCTACAGTTTCGGCCGCTTCTTCTGCTTCGATTGAAGTTGCTTCTTCGGTCACTTCCACTTCTGCAGTCTCAATCGCATCAGTTTCCAAAGAACCATCTTCAGCAACTTCTTCAAGAGTTTCATCAAGCGTTGTTTCGTCAGCTTCGACTGTTGCAACAGCTTCATCCGATCCAATCGATTCGTCAGTTTCCTGTCTTGACTCAGGATCAAATGTTCCGTCAGCTACATTAAGTTTTGATGCAAGCGCAGGACTCATAGGAGTAGCAAGTTCAAGTTCGGTTTGATTTTTCGATTCCTGAGTCGCAATTAATTCTTCAATTTCGGACATCTTCGGAAGGTCGGTCAAAGAATTGAGTCCAAAGAATTTCAAAAACTCGTCAGTCGTGCCATACTGCAAAGGCTTCCCGACAGTTTCGGCTCGTCCAGCAATCTTGAGCATACTTTTCTCAAGAAGATTTTGTATCACACCATCCGATGCAACACCACGTATATGTTCAATTTCTGATTTTGTAACCGGCTGTTTGTATGCAATGATCGCCGCCGTTTCCAACGCCGCACGAGTCAAACGAAGTTTGCGACGACGCGCAAAAAGGTCTTCAACAAAACCAACATACTCAGGCATTATATAATATTGGTATCCACCTGCGATCTCACGAATCCTGTATGAATTACCGGTTTCCATGTAACGATTGTTCAACTGGGCCACAGCCACACCAACTCGCGAAGGTGTTACTTTTTCCACCACCTGCGCAATTTTACGGGCAGCGAGTGGTTCGGGGGAAGCAAGTATCAGAGCTTCAATCGTTGAATCTATATATTTGTCATTCATCATTGTGAACCTGCCTGTTCTAATTCTTCAGACATCTCTACAAGGTCTATATTTTGGGTTACAGCATCGAAATTCTCACCACGATATACTCGCAAATCAGCAAACGGTTTCGATTGTCCAAGCACAATACGCCGAGACCGCGCCAATTCGAGCAACGCAATAAACGTTACAATAGCTATTATTTTTGTTGGGATATCTTTAAAGAGATCCACGAATATTATTCCATCACGCGAACCAACCAACTTCATGATAACCGGAATCCGTTCCTCTACAGAACTCGTCTCCGGATTAACTTCATGGGCCAGCACTTCAGGTCGAGAATTCATCACCTCACGGAATGCCGTGACGAGATCAAAAAGCGTCGTTGCCGGAGATAGATCAACCCGACCTTCAATTTTCTCAGTCGGTGATGGCGGCACATAGACACGCTCTTCCTCAAGCGCCCTATCACGCAGAATATTTCCAGCTTCTTTATACTTACGATATTCCACCAGAGCCATAATAAGCTCTTCACGTGGATCAACTTCTTCGAGGTCTTCCTCGTCACGCGGAAGCAACCATCTTGTTTTGATTCTAATAAGCGTCGCCGCCATCAGAATAAACTCACCTGCAACTTCGAGGCTAAGGGTTTTCATCATCTCGATATAGGTCAGATACTGCTTCGTAATGTTTGCGACCGGAATATCGTATATATCAACTTCTTCTTTGCGTATCAAATACAGAAGAAGATCCAAAGGACCGTTGAACACTTCGAGATCAACGTTATATTTTCCAATTTCTGTTTCTTTTGCTACCTGATTCATTTTTTCTTCTTACGGTAGTTTGTTTTCATTGCGCTACGGACCTTGTCCATAACATTCTGTGCTCGCGATGATGCTCTGTCTCGACCGGTCGCGAGTATATCCCAGATAACATCCGGGCTTTTCAATAGTTCAGCGCGCTTCTCTCTTATTGGAGCCAACGCTTCATTCAAATTCTGAGCGAGTCGATCCTTACAATCGACACATCCAAGCTCACCCGATTTGCAATTCGGGACAATCTCTTCCTTCGCACCCGGCGTATATAGCTTATGCAGCAAATAAATCGGACAACCTTCCGGATTTCCCGGATCACCTTTACGCTGCTTTTTCGGATCAGTATAAAACGTCCGCAGCCGTTTCTGGGTCTGTTTCTCGGTGAAATCGAGCGGGATATGGTTATCCAGCGACTTCGACATCTTGCGGTTATCCGCACCGAGAATCAATGGAATCTCGGTAAATAACGCCTCAGGTTCAACAAACACTTTCTTATAAGTTGAATTAAACCGTAGCGCCAAATCCTTAGCCATCCAGACATGCTTCTCCTGATCCTTACCTACCGGCACTTTATTCGCATTATAAAGGCAAATATCCGCCGCCTGAAGGACAGGATACCCAAGGAAACCATACGAATCCAAAGATTCCTTCTTTTCCTGGTAAGTTGGCATACGAGTTAGAGTTGGAACAGTTATCAGCATCGAGAAAAGCAGATGAAGCTCCGCATGTTCTTTGACTTCGGATTGGACAAAAATAGCGCATTTTTCGGGATCGAGCCCGGATGCGACAAAATCTACAGCCATATTGAAAATGGCATCTTTGAGACCAGACGTATCCTTGTAACTCGCTGTCAGCGAATGCCAATCAACTATACAGCAGTACATCCAGTAGTCATCCTGAAGCCTGATCCAGTTGCGCAACGCTCCTTCCAGATTGCCGACATGCAGAGAGCCAGTCGGTTGCATTCCAGATAGGATTGTTTCTTTCTTCACTATTTCACTCAGCTGATATTCCTTAGCATTTAAGTCCTGATTTTATAGCATTTCGGGAGTTAAATCAACCTAAAAAAGGGATTAAATTTTCGGGAGGAGCGAAAGGAGATTGTGTTTATGAATATTACTGACAGGCTTGGAACAATGTTGTACTCTCTGCGATGTTGCTATGTCAGCGAATTAGCGGTCCGGCTTCAAGCGTTATGTGCCTAGTCTTCAGTTGATTGGGTCAGAGAAGAGGGGTTGGTGTCACGGAACATGATAGTACGAAATGAAACAGGGTTCCGTCATTCAGAAATACAACGATAATCAATGCCATGTCCACGATACCGTACTGTCTCCGAAGACAGGCGCAGGCATTCCAGTTTTCGGATCGGAAAGCACGACTCCCAGTATACTCTGCGATCTTTTTGGTTTTAGGCAAACCACCATCTTGCCATCAGGGTGCGCGTGAAGTGAAGGAGCACCGCCCATTGACCCGATCTTAGCTTCCTCTCGGTCAATAATAACTTTGTATAAATCAGCGGGCGAATAGACTAAGAATTGTGGTATTGAGTCCATGCGACTGTAAACACACCCCGATAGAGTTGAATCGCCGATCTCAAGTGGCATATCTGTCAGCATGAACAAGTATGTCTCCCCATCGTGTCCGAGATTCGTCACCAACGATTCTGTCCAACGAGTGTGAGCGAGTGTGACACTTTCGGTCTGGAAATCAGAAGGAAAGGTAATGGAACACCGATGCTCAGCACAGGCCACACCATGACAGGTTAGGAGAGTCAAGACAGTAATAATTATCCTCATCGACGTTCCTTCCGACATAATTCTTTGACATCTGGTGAAGTGACTCACACTAAGCCTTGGACCAAGACCTTTGCGATTCTGACATCATCTGTTCGACGTCCTCATTCCCTAAGTCGTCCGTTAATCTCCAAACATAACACAGTATAGCACAATATTGATGGCGGGAACAATCTATTTCTACACGATTTATCCCCCCTGTGTGTGAACTCCCGTACCCCACCAAGAGCGACAGCGGCTGGTGGGCTTGCTCTTAACAACGATATCCTATCGCACACACGCTTGAACGAAAACCACACCATTCCGGTGTTGATCCTGTGCACACACATTATATTGTGAGTGAGATCACATTATGTATTCTAATTTAAGAGCGGTCAGGTAGAGTCACCTGACCTCACAAGATAATTTTGAATCAACAACAAACGTCAGGTCACAATTCTGCTCACACGGAATCAAAACCCGTCACTCATCTTATCAAGACCTTTTTCAACAGGCCCTTTTGGTGGAGTGCATTTGTATTGGATGCATACAAAGACGCTTAGATGCCGAAGAGGACCGCGAGCATCATCTTGAATTCGGGAATATCACCAAATCCAAATCGCGTTTCCAGATTGTATCGTTTCTGACCCTTCATCGGAATCTTCATACCAGCTACAAGACTAAGACCGATTTCTGTCTGACCATCCTTACCACTGGAAGAATTTAACAGAATAGTAGGACCAGCAGATCCATAGAAATGCAGTCCTGTTTCTGGAAGGTGGAACAGGTACAACCTGAAATCAGCATTCAAAGCAGTATTAGAGTGGTCACCAAGCTCGAAGTCCAAACTCGGTGCAAATCTGAAATTCTGAAATACTCTACCTAATTCAGCTTCAGCACCGAGTACAAAACTATCTGAATCAAAATCATACCCGGCTCTGGGTCCCAAAGCGGTACCTGCACTTGCAAAAGATGGCAATAATATAAGTAGGAGGGAAAATGCCATACCGACAAAAATACTTTTAGAAAATAAATTCATATAAATACCAAACTGTCCTTTCACTATTACCCAAGCGTTTTCTCTCTTAACAGGTATTAAAGGGTAAGGATTCTCTAACAGTAATCCTATCTGTCATATTATCGGTCAAT
>JAUVAR010000027.1 GCA_030591625.1 Candidatus Zixiibacteriota bacterium | reverse complement strand
GCGTAAATTAACTGCAGAGAACCCAGTTCGGCAACTGTAAACTTAGTCGATGCTTTGGAGTTTGCGCTCTAAACGGATCACTTCTTCACGGAAATACTGTAATACAGAGGCTAACGAATCAATTGTTTTGGCAGGATGGAAATTTGATCCTGTTCCGTCATAACCTAACTTCATCTGCCGGATTGATTTCTTGCCAACTACCAGAGGAAGTGAGATAGGATGGCCACGTCTGATTATCTCAAGATTGATTGTCATCCCCGGTTCGAGTTGTTTTACGAGAGTTGCTAACTCAGTCGAAGTTTCCAAGGGTCGGTTGCCAATGGCATGAATTATATCACCGGGATGAACACCTGCAATCATTGATGGTGAACCCGGAAAAACAGCAGTAACTTGAAGCCCAACCGAGACCATATCATTGTGGTTATTTTGTGCGGATGCAAAGATAGCAGGAATTGTCGTCCTGATTGGAGGATCGATCAAACTTTCGCGTGTTTTAACCCCAAGATAGCCGACATATCGATTGCCCGAAGATTTAAGATAATTGATTGCATCATCAATCCGATAAGCTGGTACCGCAAGAGTAACCTGATTGAATTGCCCAATCCCATCAACAATCACCCCAAGAACCTGTCCCGAAAGATTAAACACACCTCCACCAACGGTACCCGAGGCGACCGGCACAGAGAACTGCAGACAGCCATCATCACGTGCTCCGGCACAAAATCCAATTGAAGGAGATACACGAAGACCATAGGCTGAACCCATAGCTACAACCATTTGTCCGGCACATGAATGAAATTCAGAAAATTCGGCTGGAAAACCGACAGGTTCTTTGATATGCAGTAGAGCAATCATCTCACGGTAGTCGATACCTATGAGCTTTGCCGGGAGCCTTCGATTAGCGTAAATTACAAAAATCTTCTCAGCTCCCAAAATCGGTTTTGCAGCAACTATGATATGGCCACTCGAATCAATAATTATTCCCGAAGAAACAATTGATCTCGTTACGCCACTCATCTCAACATGGGAATAAGATTCAATGGTTACCAGAGATTGAGAAAGCCCATAGATCAGATTACTTAATCCAGTCTCGAGATTAGCTAATGAACTGTCGGCAGAATGGGCCGGTATAGAAAGAATGGCCGCCAGCAGAAACGCCAGAGCGCAACGCAAGACGGCCACTTGGAATGACTTTAGCATTTTAATATACCGTATCGTCCCCCATACTTCTGGTAGTACGGGCTGATTGATATACTCTTATCACTGGTAGAACTCGGTGATATCTGACAATTACAGGAGATCGTCCTGTGAAAGCAGTAAAAGGCTGTCTCATACTACTGGCCATGTGCATACCATTAAAACCGCTCTGATTAGTGATTGAGTTTGAAATCTTTGTGTACTGTGCACTTTTGTGAAGCTGCTTGTTTAACGACCAGTTCTTATCAAGTGAAGCTGTTACATTCGGATTTTTGTCCGGCTGAGCTAACATCCAGGCTTCTACATTCTGTCCGGAACTGGCTAATTCCTGATGTCGGTTAACAGCAGGCTGAGATAAAATCATAAAAGCAAGAAGCCCAACCACAGTTACAACTGAGAAAGCAGGCGCTAATTGACGCCAACCAAACAGAGGTGCCTTAGTTGGCATATAAGCCTTGCTTCGAGTTTCGCTAAACCGTTCTTGTGCGATACGGTTAAGCAAACGCTCATTGAAATCATCTGATACACTCAATTCGGGAAGCTCAGTTTTGGCTTCACTAATAGAGCGATATAAGTTTTCTTCTTTCCGACAGCTGGAACAGGCCGAAAGATGCTCGCGCAAGGCAAGAAGCTTCCGACCAGTCATCTCATTACTGCAATAAGCTGACAGGAAGGAGCGTACCTTTCGACAACGCATTGTGTTCCTCCAATCTGGGGTGCAATTTATCTCTTAACATCAAACGAGCCCTGTTAACACGCGACTTGACAGTACCAAGGGGGACTTCAAGAACTTGAGCAACTTCCTCGTAAGGCATCTCCTGTACATCACGAAGTAAAAATGCAGCCTTATACTTTTCGGGGAGTGTCTTTATTGCCGCATTCAGGACCTCAGGGAGACGACTCGGGACTTTGGCATCTACAGCCAATTCCTTCTCGTTACCCTTCATTTCTGATATCTCTGTAAATTTAAATTTCTTACGACGTCTCAGTTCATTTCGAGCAAGGTTCAGACCAATAGTATAAATCCAAGTCGAAAAACAATGCTGGAAATTGAATGACTGACGATGTTGATAGACCCTGATAAAAGTCTCCTGGACAACATCCTCTGCCTCTTCAACCGACGAAAGCATACGCCCGATGACATTCATCAAACGATTCCGATAGCGACCAACCATTTCATTGAATGCAACCATATCACCATTTTGGATCGATCGCATCAATTGGTAGTCTATTTCTTTTTCAGTTAATTTTGCCATAATCTATGCCTGTGTTGTTTCTTCTATTGATAGTACCAACGACAGTATATAAAGTTCCAAACTATTCCCAAAAACAACAAATCCCTAATATGCTACCTGTCAACAAGATAGCGCAAAAACCAGTATTTACAAGCCCTACCTCAATTTGGAGGCTAAAACCATGTTGGCCAAGGGCTTATGTATAATAGCCAACCTCCCACTGCAAGGACTAAAAGAGGTGCTAATAATGACTTATAGACTTTAAGTAAATTCGACCCAAAATACTCATTAGTTAAGATTAGACATAGATGAGCCGGAGAAAGCATCATACCGATAAATCCTGATAAAAATGCCAATAATATATTTGCCATATTAACATCGGGCTGATACAAAAACCCTGAAAGCAACGAGTACCCCAATGCAACAAAAGCTGCAAACATCCCGGTGAGAATCCCTGCTGTAAAACTAACAACAACAATAATCAAAGCCTCAGGGAAACCATAATCTATCGTAAGACGTTGAATCTCCCCAACCCCACCGGAAACCTCAAGAATTGTTTGAAATGATAGTATTCCAAAAATCAGAAATAGCAATTTCGGAGAGAGACCTTTCTTGATCGACTTCCAAAGTAGCGATGTTTTTGGTCGATAAACAGCTGCCACAAGTACTAAAGAGACTAAAACTGCCAGTGGCAGGTTCAACCTGACCACAGCATATAAGAAAACAGCTAAGAAAATTGGCCAAATGATAGTGATGATTTCTAAAAGAGGTCGAAAAAGCGCTATCCCCTTTTCAGATTCAATTCGACGAGCATAGAAATATATCCCAGCTGCCAACATTATGACCGATAGAGGTGCCTGCATTAGAGCCAATCGGCCAACTTCAACTCCTGTTATTGCCTGAGATACAATCATCCCGGGATAAATCGGCATGAAATGTTCGACAACATGCCTAAACCAGTAATTAGAAGCACATCGATAATGAGGCTCCAGATCACTTCCATCAAGTGCTGAGTTCACAAGAGGTGCAGACATTAACGCTCCACCCGGCATTGGCATAAATCCAACCAGAGGAGGGATTATAACTGTTGCTGTGCGACGACCTCCGTAAATATCACGGCAAACCATTGATAATCTTTTCAATCGACCAAGCCCTGAAAGCAAATTGCCCAACATTGTAATAAGAATTATAACTGCCGTAAGCTCGATAAATCTCCACGATGCAATCAATTGAGCATATTCATTCGTAACAACAGCTAAAGGCACACTATAAATAATTGCTGTAACTATCCCAGCCAAAAAGAGAGTAAGCCCAACCGATATCCCCTGCCTGAGACCAAGAACAATTGTTACAAAGATGAATGCTAATTTAAGAATGTCCATTTACTAATATGCGTCGTTGGATAAAGAAGTCAATTTTATATTATAGAGTACTTGACAATCGTGCGAATATATATATTTTCGCTTCACTATGGCAACAGAAAAGTCAATTAAATCGCAGGGAATGCAGCACGACGAAGAGCTCGTTTATTCCATTGAGGAACACGCAGGCACGGAGGGATTTGTCTGGCTTGACTCCTCTTTAAAATTGAACCAAAAAGGGCGAAAATCTCTTGTTGCCTGGCAACCTAAATTCGAACTACGGCTTGAAAATGGTCGCACACGACTTTTCAGGTCAGGAACCCTCGAAGAAATCTCTAACGGCGCTAATTTCTTGAACAAACTCGAATCATTGTGCGTAACAGAAGATATGACGGCCATAGGATATTTCAGTTATGAGGCAATGCTTCCATTCGTGGGTGTTACTCCCAAAAATAGTGAGGGTATCTTCCCTGACGCCCACTTTTATCTCTACGATGATCTGATAGAAATCGATAAACCTCTCGATCTAACCTATTCGGATAGCCAATTTCAACCCGGAAAGATTGTATCGGAGCCAGATAAAGAAAATTATATGTTGCGGATCGCACAGATAATTGACTATATTAAAGACGGAGATATCTATCAGGCGAATTATACAGACAGATTCGTGATAGAATCCAAAAACAGTGCCTTTGATGTTTACAAAAGATTACGCCATTACAATCCTGCACCATACGCTGCTTTTCTAAATTTCGGATCACAACAAGTACTTTCATCCTCCCCCGAACGTATGTTTCGATTGGATCGGAATCATTTAGTCAGTTCACCAATCAAAGGGACTATTGCAAGAGGTGATTCAGCTGCCAATACAGTTGACAATCTTGCGAAATTGGTTTCATCGGCAAAAGACCGAGCAGAACTTTTAATGATTGTTGATCTGATAAGAAATGATCTCGGAAAGGTAGCAACGACTGGTACCGTTAACGTTAAGAAAAATTTTAATCCGGAAGTTTATTCTTCAGTGATTCATTTGGTCGCTGAGATTGAAGCAGAATTGTCCCCAGGGACATCAATTACAAAAGTTTGCCGTGCGCTTTTCCCGGGTGGCTCTATAACAGGAGCTCCCAAAAAGCGTTCGGTTGAAATAATAGATGATTTTGAGAGAACACCAAGGTCAGTCTATACGGGAAGTATTGGTTACATGAACAAGCATGGTGCAGAATTCAACATCGCTATTCGGACAATTTATTGTCAGGATGACAAATGGTACCTTCATGCGGGGGGTGGAATTGTAGCCGATTCAGATCCGGAAGACGAATACCTTGAAATGAAACTAAAGTCGAAAAACTTACTACGAGCATTGGAGATTATAAGTGAGTAAAGACAGATTACATACCGTTACAATTATGAACGGTCGAAAGATTGCCCCTACTGCAGCGAGATTATCAGTCTTTGATAATTCCCTCTTGTATGGGGAAGGCCTTTTTGAAACAATATTGTCAGTCAACGGACAACCAATGAACTTAAAAGATCATCTTGATCGCCTATATCGTGGGGCACAAGTTGTGGGTGTCAAAATTCAGCCTTCCAAAGCGGATATAGAACACTGGATCGAAAGAGTTCTCCATTTCCATTCAACCTGGGTTGCCAAAATCAGATTGACTGTTACAACCGGAGAAGCAGCTAAATGGGTTGGTATTCAAGGACAAGGACAATTTATTGTTAGTGTTTCACCACACGAAGTGCCTGAAAAACCTTTCAAGCTATTAGTATCCGAATTCCAGATTGACGCTTCTGGTCCTTTCCGTAACGTCAAAACCTTATCATACGGCATTCATGCTGCTGCCTTTAGAAAAGCACAGAATGCAAAAGCTGATGATGCTTTGTTGTTAAACAATAAAGGACAGATAGCGGAAGTAACTTCAGCCAACATATTCTGGGTCAAGAAGGGTCAGATATATACGACTCCCCTGGATTCAGGATGTCTTGAAGGAGTGACCCGTAAGCAAGTAATGGCAGAAGCCAAGAAACTTGGTTACAAAGTATCTGAGAAGAATGAAACTATCGCAGGTATGAGTTCAGCCGATGAAGTATTTCTGACCAGTTCACTCAAGCTTGTCGCTCCTGTCGCCAAGATTGTTGACAAGAAGAAAACTCATAACTTTAAAACCGGTCCAATAACCAGACAGCTCTCTGATCTATTGGCGAAAATAACTGGGATCTAAAGTTATTTAAATCTGCTATGATGTGTAAGAGACAGGCGGCTCAGGTCGCCTGTTTTTATTTTGACAATTTCCTGCATTGATCGGTATGTTGACAGATGTATTCGACCCTTTAACCGTGCATTTTGGAGGGACTGGTTATGAAAAATACCTGTCTGTTTTTAATAGTTTTATTTCTTCTTGGCGCAACTGCAAAAGCCCAGGATGACATTGCTGTCCCGGGACAAATTACATTTTATGATGTCCCCCCCAGATGGTTAATCGATATGCCAACCGCCGGAACGCTCCCCCGTGGCCATTACAATATTGGAGTCAGGCTTTATTCCAATGGTGGCGCCCTTGGTTATACCGACATCGGAATCAGCAACCGTTTCACGCTCGGATTATCATACGGAGGTAATAATATAATCTCCAACAAGACTCCAAACTGGAACGATAGAGTTGGATTTCAGTTGAAATTCAGACTGGTTGATGAGCTTGAATATTTTCCTGCCATAACCATAGGCTTCACCGATCAGGGATTCGGCCAATGGATAGATCAAGCTGATCGCTACGAGTTCAAATCACGAGGATTCTACGTGGTAGCCAGCCGAAGTTTCTATTTCTACAAATGGACATCAGGATGGCATGCCGGTATAAGTCGATCGCTTGAGGATGCGGTAGATAGTGACGGAAACGATGTCGATGGCCAGCTCACGATATTCGGTGGCTTCGATGCTACCTTCGACTATAATCTTGCTCTGCAACTTGAGTATGATGCTGCCATTAATGATGATTCGGATAAAAGCCCTTATAGCGGTAAAGGACGAGGGTATCTTAATGCGTCGATCAAGTGGCTTTTCGCAGCTAATCTTGAACTTGAAGTTGTGTTCAAAGACCTGTTGATTAACAGACGAGCTTTAGATGGCGGCTCAAATACTTTCACCCGTGAAGTGCGAATGACTTATATCGATAAATTCTAATATCATAAAATAGTTTATTTAAAATAAAAGGCGACTCGTGATGAGTCGCCTTTTTTAATTTTCTATAAATCAAATTTTCGCCAACGTTCCAAAACCATCTCGGTGAACTGCCCGACAGTTTCGATAACCTTATCACGATATTCAATCGCCTTAGCCCGATCAAACTCGGGGTATCCCTCATCTTTTTCATAAAGAAGAATAGAGCCGGGCACCGGATAAATATCTGCACCCGGAACAAAACAATATGCAAGCTCAGGATCGTAGTCACTCTCCCCGGCCAGAGCTGGATCAATCGCATGAACCATCGCAGTTTCATCAGTTCCTGCATGTCCGCCGGCATGCCCGAAAAATTCGTCAGTCATTTCAGAACAGAGCATCCACCAATGAACGACCGCTACATTCGCTTTCTTCTTCTTATGGAATTCGAACGCAGTCTTCTTGAGGGTATCATTGTTGCCACCATGACCGTTCATGATAATTATATTATGAAATCCTGAATCAACCAACGAGTCTAAAATATCACCTACATAGCGCCCAAATGTTTCGGGCTGAATTGTTGTGCCACCGGGATATCTATAGAGAGATTTTGTAATACCATGATTAACAATCGGAGCAATAAAAGCATTCACCCGCTCAGCAATACCTTCAGAAATTACAGTTGGGATAAAATTATCAGTCCCAAGACAGGCCGAACCATGTGCTTCAACAGTACCGACAGGTAGAATTATAGTGTCAATTTTGTCTGGTACCAGCTCACGAACTTTGAGCCAGTTAAGATGTTGAAGTCGTCTTTCCAATTACGTTTCCAATTTGCTCAGGAGACGTTCAATAACGACTTCTGTTTCGCGTGCGATCTGCTCGTCACCTTCAAAACGGTACTGATTGATATCACGAGCCATCAGTTCAAGTTCATCGGCACTCTCAATTGCATACCAAATTTCGAGTTCTGCCCAGCTAAGTTTCTTTTCATCAAGTTGGCTGGATACTTCATTGTAAATAGATGCAGATTTCCAATCAAACTCAGAAAGATTGATATGAGCTTTCTTTGACATTCCGACTACATAGTAACGACCTTCGGGAGTTGGACCAAAGACAGCATCACTCTCACCCAAAAGTTTCAACGCAGTCGATATCATCGCAGGAGTAATTGTTGGCGTGCGACTGCCGATGACGAGTACATTTCTGTATCCCTGTTCGAAACAGTCTTCAAACACTTCGTTGATTTTAACTCCCCAACGTTCAGCTTTTTGTTCATGCTGAGAGAACCGATCCTTGTACGCCAGTGAGAGTTTGCCCGACAATTTCTTCCCGAGATACTCAGTCACTATTTTCACAAATCGTTTTCTCTCGTCAGTATCAGCCGAATAGAACCTTACATCTGCCTCTTCAACAGTTAATGCAGATCTAATTGTGTCAGTGATAAACGCCTGATGCAAGAACTTAAGATTGTCACCTTCAATTGCACCCAGATTCATTGCGGAACCATCTTCAAGCGGTTCCTGAACGCAGACTGCAATTACTGATTCAGCTTTTTTCTTTTTAGTCATAGTATTGAACTTGTTTTAAAATCATTTTTCATACGTCAAATATATAATGGTCAAATTGGCGAGTCAAGCAACGGTTGTACAAATTACATGAAGTTTTTTTCAGTTCACCGAGCGCAATATTTCCAACATTTCATCTGCGCTTATAACGCCCTGAATCATTTTATGTACTCTACCCTGCCGATCAAGCACAAGTACTGTCGGCAATGAATAAATTTTCATATTGAATTTCTTCATAAATTGTTTTGTTTCGGGCGAACCAGCTTTTTCCAATTGAATCTTTAGTGCTTTAAACCTTGAGATTTCTGCCGCAACTTCTTCATTACCAAATACTTCTTTATCAAGAACCCTGCAATTGGCACACCACGTTGCCCAGGTATCGATAACAACCGGCTTTCCTTCGCTTTTAGCAAGAGCCAGGCCTGATTCCAGATCACGATTCCAGTCAATCAATTCACCCTTTTTAAACTCTGAATTAACTGTTGCGGTTGGAAGCCAATCGGAGGCAGGCGGAAGAATCAGACCCTCAAGTAATACTGTGCCCATCAACAGATATAACCCAAATATGAACGCCAGTACACCAACAAATTTCTTCAGTCTTAAGAAAAATCCAGACTCAGGAGCAAGTCTGTCGAGCCCGCCACCAAAAACTCCAAGCGCGAGAAGCACAAACCCGGCAGCAATTGCTGTCATGGTTGGAGATATAATTGTCTGAAGGAAATACACAGCCATAAGGAGAAGAATGAATCCGAAGAATTTCTTTACTGTTTCCATCCACTCACCCGAACGAGGTAATTTATTGATAACCGATGAAAATGTTCCGATTAGCATGTATAGAGTTCCAAGCCCCATTGCGAAAACGAACAGAATAAGAAATCCTATTAGAGGTGACCCGCTTGTTGCAACGTACAAAAGTATTCCTGCAACAAAAGGACCAACACACGGCGAGACAACAAGGGCGGCAACCAGTCCAAGGATCATTGATCCAACGACGCCACCTTCTGTTTTTGTAGAACCAAGTTTATCCCTCAACGATGCCGGCACCTGTAGTTCGTAAACACCGAACATTGAAAGAGAGAAAATTATAAATACTATCACTATGCCAACTACAACCGGAGGACTCGCGAGCCAGGCACCAAATACTCCTCCGACCATCGCAACAATCAGCCCCATAATTCCATACACAACCGCCATCGAGGTTACATATACAAGCGATAGAAAGAAACCGCGCCCAAACGAACGCTGTTGGCCGGCAAAAATCGAGACTGTTATTGGAATCATAGGATAAGTGCAGGGCGAGAAGGATAAAATCAATCCGGTGATAAACGCCAGACCCAACGCCATCAAATAACCCCAAAAACCATATTCATCAACAAGACGCTGTAAATCAGATGCATCTTGATCTGCTTCTGATCCTGCAGTTGCAACCTCTATCTCTGTTGCAGCAACAGAATTATCTTCAATTTCTTCTTTGCTTCTTGAGAAGATCGCACTATTTGCAGACTCACCACCTGTTCCGATTGTTACTTTCAGAGTAGTTGCAATTTGGTTTGGAGCCGAACATTGTTTGTCATCGCAAGGTTGATAATCGAGGCTGACCGGAATACGATAGTCTCCGGCAGCAATATTAGCATCAGCTTTCACCTTGAATTCAATTATGACTTTTCCATCATAAAGAGACATTTTGGAACCAGCCAGGTCAATATCATGACCCTTGGGATAACTAATGTCATAAGGCGTGAGTCCATCGAGGGTATCAAATGAAACTTTGGCAGCTATCAGCCAATCTTCGTAAGGCTTTGAAGAATTGATATGCCATGGTCTTTCGATTTCAACAATAAGTGCGGCGTTACTTTCGCCACCCGGCTCTAATGCAGTAACACTAAACAGCGCATACGCTTCAACCGGATTCTTAAGATCTAACCGATCGGGCTCACCAAAACCAAAGTCCTGAGCCTCGGGACCGCCCGCAAAAACAAACAACATTACAAACAGCAGTGCTAACAGTCCGAACAACCTATATCCAATTTTTGAATGCAAAAACATGTTCTTCTCCATAATGTCTGAGAAACAACTCTCAAACTTATACAACAAAACTTAGTAATTGAATGAAGCGGGAAAATGGGGTGATTATCAAGCGAAAGTTCCAGATCAGGATTTTTTCCTGGCCCGTTCGATAATCTCATTTTTAATGAGTGAAAGAAGTTTGTCAGGATCTATACGTGAAACAATAATATCGGCAATCTTAGTCGCCAACTCTTTGGCAAATTTCTGAGTAAAAAGCCCGATCTCTTCCGGAGTAAGCTTCTCAAGGGAATCTTCCCAGGTCAAATCAGCTTTTGGATCTTTATTGGTAGCTGAATCTGAGGCAACAACAATCGATTCAGGTTCATTGGATCGAAGAACTTCCATCTCCTTCTTAAACTCATCAATAAATTGATCAACTCCTTCAGATTCTGCCTTGGAAGGTGCATCTTTTTGGGGAGTTGTCGATTGTGGGACTGAAGTAATTGGATCGACTGAGGCCGAATTTTCGTCAAATTTCAATCCACCAGATTTGTTTGCAGTTGTGGCAGGCGCAGGAGCTTCGTTGTCCTGACGCATCGAATCGACAAACCAATTGTAGTCATGATCTGAAGATTCAAAAGGATCTGGCTGAGCTGCACCCGGTTCGGTCAATCCAAATTGATCGGAAACAATCTCAAGTTTACCGGTGCCAGATTGTTGTGGCACAGTCTTTACACCACCTGTTTTTCTAATGATATCAGATGCATCCTCAGCAATAACAAGTGACTCTACTCGGCGAGAATCACTAAACTCCGAATCATCATTCGCTTGTTTGCTTTTAGTGATAGATGTTTTATCCATAACTTCAGAATCGGTAACACCAAGGCTATCAATTCCAAGAGCGGCATCGAGGAAATCATCATCAACAGACAGACCACTACTTTCTGATACTGGCGAAGAATTTTCTTTTGGCGATTTACTTGTGTTTGGTGAGCCGGCCATTGGCTGTTCTCCTCCCAGTAAAGCAGATACTTTTTTCAAAAACTGATTCGGATCAACAGGTAGATCTAACATCTGTTCAGGATTCAGCCCGGTATCTCTGATTTCTACAGGCGTAATAACAAGAAGTGGCAAGCCGGCCATCTGACTATCACTTTTTACTTTTTCATAAAATGGCTTACCATCAGACGCTTTCAATCCAGCCGACGTAACAATCAGATCAGGCTTTGAAAACTGCATTACTTCGTTTGCCCGATCAGTCGCCGATACAGAGATCACTTCAAAACCGTTCTGTCTGAGAACAGATTCGGCCAGTCCCCTCAAATTATCTGATTCTTCTACTATCAATACACGCTTACGCATAATTACCGTTGGTTATGATCTTTCTCGTTTTGCATGTTGGATGAGGCATCTTCCAGGAATTTCCGTTCCTCTTTAGTAAGATTCTCAATACCAACTTCATTTATACGGTCAAGAATAGCATCAACTTTTTTCATTGCCGTCTCTGCCTGTTTCCGTCTCTTATCAAGCTTAGCCGTTTGACGCTTAAAACGCAAGTCTCTAAATTTATTTCCGAGTGACTTGGATCGCCAATCAAGCTTCATATAAATCAATCCGAACAAAGCACCACCGAGATGAGCTGTATGAGCGATACCAGCACCTCCAAAAAAGAAGCCGATAAGCATAAATCCAGGGATAGCCCATTTAACTTTTAAGGGGAATGGTATTGGAAAGAAAAAGACTGTCCGGTTTGGAAATGATAACCAGTATGCTACCAAGACACCATACACCGCTCCCGATGCACCAATGATCAAACCCTGTGAAAATATTCCCTGAACAAATAGTGGTAAGACACCACCAGATATACCTGCTATAAGATAGAAGGTAGCAAATCGTTTTGCTCCCCAGCCTTGTTCAATCTCTGTTCCAAACATCCAAAGGGCGAGCATATTGAACGCCAGATGAAAGAACCCGCCATGCAGGAACATATATGTAAAGACCTGATAGCTGTAATTAGGGAATTCTGAAAAGAAAAGTCTCGGATTAAGACCAAGTAACGGATCAAGCTGCCCGCGAAGTACTGACTGCAACAGAAATACTGCCACATTTGCAATCAGTATTGTCTTTATGAACGGGGTAAGAACGCCCGGTCCAAATCTAAATCCGCTTGTTTGTTGCCTATAGTTCATTTGTAGAATATCGGCAGATTACCGAAACAGGTTAATGGTTTACTTACCGGATGAGTCCGTGTCAGGACTTGTACTGTCAGTTCTACCCTGTTTCTTGTTAATACCTTCCTCCGGAAGGTCACAACTGCTGGTCATTCAGCCACCAACGCCAAAGCGGGGCAATACTCTTGTTACAAAGAGGAACCATACAACAAGAAAAAGGGCTAAAAATAATATGTCATTCATACTCAATATACTATCACTCCGCCGGTCAGTTCCAGCTAAAAACAAATTTCGATCATTTACTTATAAAAGGCTTATCGGCACCAATTAGTTCCAAGCTACATTTCGAAAAAGCTAAAAAAAACCGGCTCAGATATTATTCCAAACCGGCTATTTTAATCAATTTTGATACTTTTAAGCGAGGGCTTTTTCGATTCTCTGCACCAATTGGGCCTTAGGAATAGCACCTGTGACCTGATCGATAACTTCACCATTTTTAAAGAATAGCAACGATGGAATCGACATAATATTGTACTTGCCTGCCGTTTGACTATTTGAATCGACATCAAGCTTTGCAATTTTCACCTTGCCGTCCATTTCGACAGCAACTTCTTCCAAGATCGGTGCAATCATCTTGCATGGTCCACACCATGTTGCCCAAAAATCAAGCACGACTGGAATATCTGACTTTAATACTTCTGCTTCAAAAGAATCGTCGGTAATTGTTACAGGCTGACTCATCTCTCATATCCTCCGAAATTTAGTTTCAAATCTGTTGTCCCAATTAAACAACAGGGATAATAAACAGTTCCAATTGATCGACAGATACTCCCTCATGAGGTTATCTCAAGATCAGGAAGTCAATATATCTGATTAGCTAACAGACGCAATCACAAAAGAGGCAGATATTCAAATTCAGGCAATTTGTTTCTTTTTCTCATTTGGCTTATGCTTATTTGAATAATTAAAATCTGAAACATCCCCCGCAAAAGAATAAACCTGCTCAGCAAACGCTTCAAGACGTGTATCTTCACCCGAATCTCTAAGCCCCTCATAACTAATATTAAGCCAGGGAATATTAGCCAAGTCAGATGAAACTTTCCCCGAGAGAGAACTTACAACCGTACCGGGCATACAATTGAACGGCATAGCATTAACAATCCCTGATGCACCCATTGCATTCATCTCAATTGCTTTGCCAATCGAGAGAATTGCCTCACCTTTGCATTCAAAGTTAATGTACTTCTCGGCCATCTTTACAACTCGTTCGACCGAGTAATCATGGCGGATCGGGAAATTTTCACCGAATGCTTTGACGATCTTATGTTCATAATACTTCTGAACTTGAACCTGTAACTGAGACTTTAAATACCCTTTATAATCCCTATTATTCCAGGAGTCACGACGGAATGTTAGCGACGTATAAAGAGGCCATTCTGTAAATGTTGCCAGCCAGACTTCAGCTCCGAGTCGCTCTAATTTCTTGATTAGATTATTATTCGAGAATCGGTTCGACCTTAAATAAATTTCTCCCACTACTCCGATCACCGGACGAGGCTCTTTAACCCGATCAATTTGAGAGAATTCTTTCGCCGTTACTCGTGCCAGTTGGGTGAGTGAATCATCCCGCAAGATAGCCTCATCCATCTTGCGAATACTTGACTGATATAGTAAATCCGTTTCACCCTTGTTCAATTCATAAGGTCGAGTTTGATGACACAGTTTCATCAAACAATCGATATAGACAAGTGCTTTCCATGCTACAGACCTGAAATTGGTTCCCTCCAACCCGAATTGATCATAACCATCTTTAGAATTTGGAGAGAATATTGGTACATCCTTGAATCCCAAATCATCGAGTACCAACCGATGGAACTGCGAATAAAGCCCAAACCTGCATGGCCCACTCGCACCTG
>JAUVAR010000184.1 GCA_030591625.1 Candidatus Zixiibacteriota bacterium | reverse complement strand
GTGATGTTATATAGGTTGGCCTGATATCCAGCAGGAACATGAAAATCACAAACACTGCCAGAGCAGTTCCGAACTTGATGTTGAACAGGATTTCATCAATTGAGTCACGAATAAATATCGATTGGTCCTGAACGATCTGCAACTCGATATCCGGTGGTAATTCTTTTTTAAGATTGGCTATTTGTTTTCTAACATCATCTGAAAGATCAACAATGTTTGCTCCCGACTGACTTATTATGTCGAGTGCCACGGTTGGATCGGCATTGAATCGTGACAGGGAACGTTGTTCCATGATCGTATCTTTAACAACTGCCAGATCAGAAAGATAGATCGGCATACCATCACGATTTTTGACGATAATCGAATTGAACTGATCTACCGATGTAAGACGACCCTGCATTCGAACCATGTATTCGCGCGAACCTTCATCAATTCGTCCACCGGGGACTTCCATATTGGCCGATGCAATCGCTGTTCGTACCATATCAACGGTAATTTGATACGCCTTGAGTTTATCTGGATTGATAGCGACAAGGATTTCTCGTTCTTTACCACCTATAAGAGTAACAGAACCAACGCCTGTGACAGCTTCCAAACGAGGCTTGATTCGATCCTTAACTAATTGTGTAATCTCTTTTGGTGAGCGTTTGCCCGCAACAGTAATCGACATCATCGCCTGAGCATTATGATCAAACTGCGATACGATAGGGTCTTCGATATCCTCGGGCAACAAGTTACCTATGCCCGCAACTTTTTCGCGAACATCCTGTGCTGCAATAGCTCCTACGGTTTCAAGCTTAAACTCAATTACTACAAGTGAGTAACCTTCTCTTGAGGTTGATGTAATATGTTTGATCCCTGAAATCTGATTGACCGCATCTTCAACGAGCTTGGTAACTTCTTTCTCGATTGATTCAGCCGATGCACCCGGCAGAGCTGACCTGACCACAACTATTGGAAAGTCAACTTCAGGAAACAGCTCAATCGACATCTCGTTGTAGGAGAAAAGTCCCAGTACCAGCAGTGCAACAATCATCATCGTCGCAAAGACTGGGCGTTTTATTGATACTTCTGATATTTTCATTTTGTTGATCCATTCAACGATGTCACGTTAACAAAAGTTCCATCATCAAGATAATCCTGACCGAGAGTCACTAATGTATCGCCTGCTTTCAAACCGGAGAGAACAATAGCTTCTGAACCCAGGTCTCCGCCGAGGGTGAGGCTGCAACGAACAGCTTTTCCATTCGTAACAGTAAAGACAGTCGGGCTGCCATCTTGAAGGATAATGCTCTTGTGTGCGACTGTAAGAATTGATTCAAATCGTTCATGCACATGAAGCACCCGAACGAACATACCAGGGCGGAACATCCCATTTTCGTTTCCGAAAAGAATTTCTACCTGAAATGTTCTCGTGGCCGGGTCGGCAGAACCGGCGATCGTAGCGATTGTTCCAATCGCTTCAACTCCGTCTCCATCGCCTGTAATTGTAACTTCGGTACCGACTTCAAATCTATTTATATCACTTGTGTTAACACCAATTTTAATTCGCAGTTTATCCGTCGATGCGACAGTAGCAAGTTTTTGTCCAACTGCGACAAACTGTCCCGAGGTTACATCTATAGATGTTACTGTGCCTGCAACTGGTGATTGAATTTCGACCATACGCCTTACAGCATCATACGAAGCTGCATTGACATCAAAATCAGTTTGTGCTGCATCATAAGCAGATTCAGAAACCGCTCCCTGATCGTAGAGGTTTTTCATCTTGGCAGCATTCTTTTTGGAGTTCTCATAGAGAGATTTTATTCGATGATAGTTTGCTGTGGCGCCATCACGATTAAGTTCCATGATGATATCATCTTTGTTAACTCTTGAGCCTTCACCTTTATGAATTGTGCCAACTGCTTCTGCTAACCGCGCATAAAGAACGGCCTGTTTTTCACCTTCAATTGAACCGGTGTAGGTTCTTACGATTGTTCTGTCACCTGATTCAACAATTGTGGCTTTAACCGATAGTATTACTTCCGGTTTTGATTCAACCTGCTCGGCCTGTTCCGAGTTGGAGCAGGAGACAACGAAAAAGAGCAGAGAGGCGATTGCAATAATTTGAGCTATTTGTTTCATCTTCTAAAATTCACTTTCTCAAAAGTCTATGGTTGTTGCCCGCTTCAGGCTTGCTTTAGCTGCACGAAGCAGATAGAGCGCTTCAGCTCTTGCTCGACCAGCCCCCGAGAGGGCAGTTTGGGCAGAGAGGACTTCAAGTTGTGTTCCAACTCCTGATTCATATCTTAAATTTGCAATACGCAACCCTTCTTCGGCCTGCGCAATTGTTTCTTTTTGAATTTCGAGTGTCTCTTTGGCCTGGATCAAACGATCGTAGGCTGCTTCAACCTCAAGACGGATATCGTCACGAAGCTGCATCGAGGCGAGTTCCGACACTCTTAAGTCCGATCTCGCTTTGGAGACATTCCCTCTAACTTGTCCCCCCTGAAATATTGGAATTGTCAGAGCAAGACCTGCGGTGAACGATTTACTTTCGTTGTCTGAAAGAGTGAATTGATCCGAAGATGACTGCCAGTCGTAGGCAGAAACGATTGCTAAAGAGGGGTAGTAATCCGCCTTTGCAATTTTAACCGCTTTTGATGCAATTTCATTCTGCAACTCAGATTTTAAGATTTCAGATCGTTTGCTTAAAGCTGCATTTGTCAAACTGTCAGTTGTTGGAATACTCAAAGTTGAAATATCTTCAACTGCATCAACAAGCTCAATATCCGAGCTTAGGTCTATTCCAATAAATGATTTCAATCTCTTGAGTGCGAGTCGCATTTCTGATTCAGAACGGAGAATCATAGGCTGTAGATTTGATTTCTCAACTCGTGCCCGAAGCAGATCAAATTCTGAAACCGTACCCTGCGAGAATTTTGCTTCGGCTACTTTAAGATTAAAACTGTTCGCTTCTAAAGTACGTTTGAGTACTGCAAGCCTGGCGTCCTGTAAAATTGCCCAATAATAAAGTAGTTTTGCATTGAGAACAACATCCGCTTTCACTTGCATGGCAGCGGCATTTACATATTTGCGATAATCTTTTGCAATCGACAAAGCTGTGAAGACTCTTCCACCTTGCCACAATGGTTGGCGTAGTGAAAGTGTTGCGCCAAAGTTATTCTTAAAGCCTGTTTTGAATTCAATCGTTTCAGGTGGCTCGTTAGGATTATCAGATTCAGCTGTTACAAAAAATGAAGGGATGCTAAAATTGCGGTTGTAGCGACCGGTTAGATTAACTGATGGCAACGCACCCGACCGGACAGATGTAACCTCTGCGTTAGCTTTTATTATCTCTTCCTGGGCTGTGAGGTAGGTCCGGTTGTGCTCCAAAGCGAGACTGACGGCATCATCTACAGTTAGTTTTTGACCTGCTATGGCCTGACTTGTGAAAGTAATACCTGCTGCAATTAATATAATTGTATTGATCCGCAGAAAAATAAGTAGTCGGGTCATTTAGTTCTCCCCTGTCTTATAGCTGCGGGTACATCAAAATACTCTGCAAACATTTTCTCCTGCTTTCTAACATCTACAATTCCGGGTGAAATTTTACTGAAGACTGACAAACCATCATGCAAACTCAGGGCCATTATAGCCATCTGTCTGAGGGCACTTTTGTTTTTGACATAAATTGGATCAACGTGGTCGGCAAATAGTTTGGCCAGATACTCAATCCGGTCTGACATATACTTGCGTATTTTTTGGACTTTCATCGCCTGTACCCAGATATCAATAGCATCAGTAAATTCGCCCATTTCACATTCATCATGAACCTTATTTAAACTTTTCAGTATCTCAGATGGTTTCATTTTGGGCTTCATAATACGACTTAAGACCTCATCATGCCCCTCTGACATCGACTTCACGAGCGAGAAAAGGATATCCTCTTTGCTCTTGAAATGGAAGTATAGAGACCCTTTGGTGAGGCTTGTTTTGCGAGCAATTTCCTCGGTTGTTGTATTCCGGTATCCTTTGGAACAGAACAACTTACAGGCTGAGGTCAGCAATTGCTGTTTCCTCATTTCAGCCGGCAATTTCGGACTCTGTTTTATCTTCGCCATTTCATAACTCCGTATATACATACCGGTCGGTATTTAATTATACCTACCGGTCAGTATCTATTAAGGTATTCTTACGGAACTGTCAAGAAAAGGATTCAATTTTTTTTGGGAATTTTGACTTTTTGTCTGTAGAGTCAGAAAGTAAGCCTATATCCACTTTTTGAAGCGGAAAAACAGAATCATCCCGATCATTAATACGAACATTACACCAAGCGAAACCATATAGCCATACTCATGAGCAAGTTCGGGCATATTTGCAAAGTTCATACCCCAAAGCCCTACCAGGAATGTAGGTGGGATGAATATAGCGGTCAGGATTGTCAGAACTTTGATAATCTCGTTTGTTTTGGTAGAAATAGATGAATAGTAGATTTCCAACGATGAGTTTAGAATATCTCGGTGAGCATCGGCCATTTCGTTGATTCTGACAAGATGGTCATGAATATCTGAAAAATATGGCGAAAGATTGTTTGAAATCAGCGGGTAGTTCTGACGAGACATTTGATTCACAACTTCTTTTTGTGGCATAACAACTCTTTTGAGCTGAATAATATCTCGGCGCATCGCAAAGATAGATTTGAGCATATCTTCATCATGTTCATCATGTTCACCCAGAACATCATCCTCGATCTGATCGACTTCATATTCAAAAATATCGAGTGTTGTATTATAGTTATCAACGACGGTATCAATTATTGCGTGGAAACAATAATCTGCACCACGTCCGATAAGGCGGTCATCACGTTCGGCTCTTGCATAAAGATAGTCGAAGATTCTATGTTCATCGTAATGAACTGTCACGAGTGTATTTTTCAAAAGGAATAGGTCGAGCTCGGAATTTTTTAGTCCTTCTTCCCTGCCGATATAGTCAACCATTGGGAAAACCAAGAAGATATACCGTTCGTAATCATCAAGTTTGGTTCGTGATTTCTCGGAGATAACATCTTCGATAGCCAAAGGGTGAAATTTGAAATCATGGGTCAGAATAAACGATTCATCATCCGTAGGTTTACATAGATCAATCCATAGAATAGCATCAGGGTTGGAACTCATTTTGTTAAAATCAGCGATACCATCAATAACTTTAATTTTTTCGCCCGGAAGATAGTAAAACGATTTTATCATGTTGTTTCCTCTTCGACAAACGAACCTTCCTCGGATATCCTCTTAAAGATAATATCATCTTCATGCTCTTTCGAGAATTTCCTAACAGAAAATTTCTCGTAGTGCAGGTACCAAAGACCCATTGTAAATATAGGTAGAATATCAACAACATGCAGAGCAAGAGCAAACATAACAGCATCGGTCCGACCGATACCAAATGCGAGTAACGAAGTGCTTACTGCAAATTCAAATGTACCAGCATTGCCGGGAGTTAATGGGATCATAAGGACAATCGTATTGATAATCATAATAACAGATGCTTCAATAAATGAAGTCTCAAAATTGAACGCCCTAAATAGACAATATATTGCCATCATGTGCAAAGTCCATGACAACAACGAATAGAACAAACTTCCAAACAGATGCTGAGATGATCTGAGCAGTTCTATCCCCTGTGCGAATGATCTGATAAACTTCTTTATAGAAATATAAACACCGGGCCAGCGATCGCGGAGTCGTTTTCGTCCGAGTTCTTCGATTGTTTTCTGATAGTGCAAGATCGAATACAGAACAATCGTTGCGATAACCGTGGC
>JAUVAR010000071.1 GCA_030591625.1 Candidatus Zixiibacteriota bacterium | reverse complement strand
GAACAGGCGTATATCGAAATGGGCAAGAAAGATTCTTACGATAAAGATATAGTCAAGTATGTTGCCGGAGAGCAATTTGCTTATGCAGCTACTGTCAATGGTTACATGATGCGTGAAAAACCGGCCGACCCATTTCGGTCGCACGTCCAACTGCTTCTTCAATAGCATTCAGACCCGGGATTTTGCGAAGGAAAAGATCTTTCCCCTGCTTCGCCCACCGCGTGTAGAGCAAAACTGTAGTTGAAAAGAGAACAACAAAGATAAGGGCGTTGATCCGGTCAAACCGGAACAGATCGCCACTGGCAACCGCTTCTCCAGCCTTATCCTGAGCCAGCACCAAGTCGGTCAGGCTATTGCTTAACAGAAAAAAAGCTGTGAGGGAAGCTGTTTTGAAATGTCTTACCATGTTGTTCACGCGCCAATATACTGTATCAGGTACCCAAAAGTCAAAGGGGAACCCGGGCTTATCCGGCCAATTCTTTCTTTAGTGTTTCAATAGCTTCTACCGGAGTAGGGTCAACTTCATTGAGTAAAGCAAGATAATAAGAAACAAAGTCAGCTAATTGGATAAGTGAAAACATGCGAGTCAAAGCCGAATCACCAAACGATTCTACTTCCAGCACAGTAATACCATTACCAGCAATAATCCGATGTACTATATCCATACGACGTCTGATTTTAGGGTGATCATCAGCATCACGCAATTGAATTACAATAAAATGCTCTGCATGGGGCTTAATATTGTCACACCATGCTACCAGTTCATTATGATTGAATTCAGCATAATTATTTGCAAAGGCCATATTCTTGGCGTTCTCACAAATCTGGCCTTTCCAACGAACTGACACTACATCGGTCAGAGTTGGTCCGCCATAGACAATTGGTATTTTACCTTTGATCTGTTCGGCCAGCTTCTTGGCAGGATTACTGGCAGTAGGTTCAGACTCAATATATCGATCTCTTTGGGAAGTCAAAAGTGCGGAAGTTTTCTTGATTGCGTCGGTCATCTTCTTAACCAATCCGATCTTCTCAAGAAAAATTAGCAGTGGTACAAACGAAAACCCTATCGCCGCTCGTGGTTGAAGGCCCTCAGGTATTTTTAAAATAGGCACTTCGTGCAGCTGAGCAGATTCTTCCAGGAAACCACCGGTCGTAATACCAACTATCATAGCTTTGCGCTCAAGCGCATCTTCGAAAGCAGCCAGAGTTTCTTCGGTATTGCCGGAGTACGACGAAACAATCACGAGTGATTCATCATCAACATATTCAGGAAGTACATAATGTCGGCACACTTGAAACGGAACAAGAAGCGTTCCACCAAGCAAGGTGCGAACAAGGTCACCACCGATAGCCGATCCACCCATACCAATCACGACGATATTCTTTATCTCAGAGAACAGATCTTTTTCGACTTTCCATGCAGATGCGATCTTTAGTGCTTCGCTCATCTGCTCCGGGAGATCAAAAATTCGGTTGTACATATTTTCTGGATCGAGTTCGGTCATTTTTTCTGTATTGTCAAGAATACTCAAGAGAATTGCTCCATCATTGTTAGCTGTTTTTATTTTCGAGAGCATTCCGATAGCTCTCAAGTTTCTTAGTTACCGATGCAGTTGTCGGACTCGACATTATTGAGCCAACTAATAACTGAACCATTTTCGAATCTATCTTTGAAACCAACCTGCATACATCAAATATCCGGGCTGGATTCATCGAAAGCTGCGAGACTCCCATGCCGATAAATAGTGGCACAGCCATCAGGTCACCAGCTATCTCTCCACAAATCGAAACAGGCTTATTATATTTGCGACCTGCATCCAGAGTCAATTTTATTAAATGCAGTACCGAAGGATGATACGAATTATATAGCCCCGACACACGTGCATTATTTCGATCGGCAGACATTGTATATTGGGTCAGATCATTTGTCCCAATCGACATAAAATCGACTTTCTTCGCAAATTGATCAGCCGTTAGAGCAGCCGAGGGCACTTCAATCATTATACCAACCGGAATATTTTTATCAAAATCAATTCCGCTGCGTCTGAGATCAAATGCTACCTGAGCTATGAGTTTTCTTGCCCTGTCAAATTCTGTCACATCAGAGATCATTGGAAGCATAATTCTGAACTTCCCCTTAACTGATGCTCTCATAATCGCCCTGATCTGGCATTTGAAAATATCTGACATATCGAGCATGACACGAATTCCCCGCCAACCGAGAGCTGGGTTATCTTCATGCGGTATCAGACCATCGGCCTTAATTTTATCCGAACCAAGATCAAATGTTCGTAGCGTGACAACACTATTTGAGTAAGTCGCAGCAATTTTGCTATAAAATTCAAACTGTTCTTCTTCGCCGGGAAAAGAATCTGATTCAAGGTAGAGAAATTCGGTTCGGTACAGGCCAACCGGGAATTTCCGCTCAGTCAAGATTTCATCAACCGGGCCGGGTAGTTCGAGATTTGCAGCGATCTGAACCTCTATTCCATCTAATGTTTTTGGCGGAATAGCTGGTAGCTTTTTAATTCGGGTTATAGTTGCCGGACCCTGGCGTTTTTTCTTTTTCTGATACTCATCCCATTCCGACTCTGTCGGATTAACAATAACTAACCCACTGGTGCCATCTAAAATTATTCGGTCATTATCAGAGAGGAGATGCCAGCATTTTTCTACTACCGCAACCGGAACCATAAGCGAACGTGCGATGAGGGCCATGTGCGATGATCGCCCACCTTCACCGACTAAAAATCCTATCGCTTTACGATTTCTATAGTCGAGCACCTCTCCGGGGGTAAATGATTTACCAACCAAAATTGTATTGGCCTGAAAGCGCACAGTTGATTTTTGTCCGTACCCGGCAAGATGGGAGAGAACTTGTTCAGAAACTGCTGTAACATCCTGAGACATTTGCCTGATGTATGGATCATTCGATTTGGAGAGAGGCTTTATCGTATCCTGAACCATCAGGTTATATACAAAACCAGCGTTTCGACGGCGTTTTTTGATCTGCTCTTTTACTTTACCCAAGAATTCGTAGTCACCTGCGATCATCAATTGGGCATCAAAAACTTTGGATACAGGTCCCCCGATTCGTTTTCCGGCCGAGTCGGAGAGCTTCCGCAATTCAACAATTGTTTCGGCAATAGCCTTATCCAGTGCAGTAATCTCATGACTTATTCGTGATACCGGTATTGGGACTTCGGCCACACGGACAGATCCGGGCAAAATTATTCTTACATTTCCGAGGATAATTCCTCCAGAAATTGGCAGACCTTTATATGTTTTCCGACGATAAGGCACTATTCACTGCTCCCGAAAATTGAATTGCTATCAGCCCTAAGATAAATAGTCGTTTGATTGGAAGGCAACTATTATATGTTAAATCTCTTCGCCAAAACCACCTTTGATAACTTCCATCAGAGCCTCGACAGCTTCTTTTTCGTCGGGACCCTGAGCCTCAACAATTATTGAGGCTCCTTTTTCGGCGGCGAGAATCATAACACCCATGATTGATTTCCCATTTACACGGAGTTCATCCTTTGAGAAATGAATTTCTGACTCGAACCTGCATGCAACAGAAACAAGTTGCGCACATGGTCGGGCATGCAGACCAAGTTTATTAACAATCACAGTTGAATTCTTAATCATATTATTACTCTGTTAGTATGAATCTCTTGCCCGAAAGTTCCTGCACAACACCTTTCATTTCAAGGGCAAGCATGAATCCAAGAAGTTCGTTAATCGGTAATTCAGCCTTTCTGGATAATTGATCGATCTGCTGCGGACCTTCAGCCAGAAAAGATACCATTGTGCGCTCAGCATCGGACATATCAGGCATCGACTTAAAACGACAAGCAGTGATTTCCCCTTTCAAACGGGGTAATTGCTCAAATATATCATCAACCGTTGTCAATAAAGTAGCACCTTTTTTTATCAGGTTATTGCAACCATAACTGTCTTTATCATCAGGTGAGCCGGGAACTGCAAAAATATCACGCCCCTGATCAAGGGCACACGAAGCAGTTATGAGTGCGCCCGATTTTCGTCCCGCCTGAACCACAATAACAGCTTCTGACATACCTGAAATAATCCTGTTACGATCAGGGAAAGTTGTTTTATCGGGTCGGGTATCGGGTAAGTATTCAGAATATATAGCACCAAGCTGACGGATTTCAGAAGCGAGCGATTTGTTCGACGGAGGATATAAAATATCTAACGAAGTTCCCCAGATTGCAACGGTGCGACCACCACTTTCGAGTGCTCCACGATGTGCCGATGAGTCTATACCCTCGGCCATACCAGAGATAACAGTAACACCTGCAGCGGCCAAATCGGATGCTAATTTATATGTAAAGCGTCGGTTTCGTTCGGTGGCATGACGAGTACCAACAATCGCTATCATCTTATTTTCGGGTCTGTCCGGTTCGCCCAATCGAAACAAGACTACAGGACGGTCGATAGTTTCAAACAAAAGATGTGGGTATTCTGGATCATCAGGAAAAAGCACAGCCCAGCCAAGCTGAATTATACGAGCTGCCGTTTGACGTGCCTTATCGCCATCACAACCTTTTCGGATCATTGAGGCGGTCCCATGAGAGATCATTGGCACAATTTCGAGTTCTGATTTTGGTGCTTCCAGAACAGCCGATGGTGAGCCAAAATGATCTACCAATTTGCGGTATCGCATCCGACCTATCCCGGATATGCTCATCAGCGCGATTGTATCAGTCAGTCGCTCTTTGACTTCTGTCCTCGTCAAGCTCCCTCCCAATTGACTGTAGAAACTCATCTGTCCCCATTTTGGCGACAGCCGATATATATATATAATCTGATGGTAGTTTTTCTGATATCTCTTTTAAATCACTTTCTAAAACTGTGTCAATTTTTGTAATCACAGTCAGAGAAGCCCTATTAGCCAGACTTGGATCAAATTCAACTAATTCACTTTGCAATGTTTCTCGTGCTTTGGGAATATCTTCTTCGTTGCAATCAATTACATACACAAGCAGTCTGGTTCTTTGAATATGTTTTAGAAATTGATGTCCCAATCCTTTTCCTTCGGCAGCTCCCCGAATCAAGCCTGGAATATCAGCCATCACACAGGACATATAGTCGCCGATGCTGACAATTCCAAGATTTGGAACTAAGGTAGTAAACGGATAATCGGCAATTTTAGGACGAGCAGCCGAACATGACGCAAGAATGGTCGATTTCCCGGCATTGGGTAAACCAACTAACCCTACTTCAGCCAACAACTTAAGTTCGAGAGCGAGCCGTTTTTCCTCACCTGCTTCACCATCCTGGGCCATACGTGGAGACTGATTGGTTGAGGTTTTGAAAAACGCATTTCCCCGTCCACCCCGACCACCTTTGACAATTACAACTTCATCCCCCGGCTGATCGAGATCATAAAGAATATCTCCAGAATCGAGATCTTTTATAATTGTACCGGCAGGCACGCGCAAATAGATATCTTTCCCGGATTTGCCAGACCTGTCGCGTTCTCCGCCAGGTTGTCCTTTGGGTGCTTTGTAAATCCTTTTGTACCGAAAGTCTTGCAGGGTAGTCAATTGCGAATCTGCAACGGCTATAATACTTGCACCACCGCCGCCATCACCACCATTAGGACCACCCATTGGGACAAATTTTTCGGTATGAAACGAGATACGCCCGTCGCCGCCCGAACCAGCTTTTACTTGAATTTCAACATAATCTAAAAACATTAGTACAATATTCCCAAATAATCGTCAAAAGTCAAACAGGTTATAGATTTAGAAACAATTAACCTAAGTGGTTTTTATCAAATGATCGCACTCTCGAATTGACCTGAGCTGAAACAGTCCTTATATTCGGACACCAATATGAGTACTGAAACAAAACAACAGCCCACCATTAATGAACGAAAGCGTGAATTCTACGAAGAATCATCACTTTTTCTTGGTAAAATATGCCTTAAACTTGGAATGACTCCAAACATGTTAACCGGAGTCTCTTTTCTTTGTGCTTTTGTATCAGGCTACTATTTCTGGCAATCGAATTTCTGGGCCGGCGTTCTCTGGATGCTCGCGACCGCTTTCACCGACATGCTCGATGGTTCAACCGCCCGTGCGGGAAATATGGGAACTGTCTTTGGTGGCATATTAGACCATGTCTCTGATCGCTATGGTGAGTTTTTCATTCTGGCAGGCATTACAATGTCAGGTGCGGTTCATCCGGGATGGGGATTGTTCGCTCTCTTCTCAATGCTGATCGCAAGTTATACTCGTGCGACGGCGGAGTCTATGGGCAAGTTAGAAAACTGCGCAGTTGGAATCATGGGTCGCCTCGAAAAGTTTATTCTGATTATGGCTGGTTCAATTGTCGAAGTATATCTGCCGGTCGGCATTTGGCCTCGTGGTGGATGGCTTGAATTTGCACTTATCATAGTAGGTGTAACATCTATTATAACAGCGATTCAGCGATTGCTCTATACACGCAAAGTCTTGGGTAACAAACGAGAAGTTTGATTTCGTTCTCAGCTTGGTCTTGCGCCTTCTTAATTTAATCATTACAGTTAGACGATAGTTGACATACACAAAAGGATTTTAAATTGATTACAGCTATTGGTAACCCGGTTTACGATTATATAAAAACCAAAAAGATCGATACAAAAACGCGTGTCCTATCCGGATGCTCCACCAACGCCGTCTTAGCCCTTTCGAAGATGGGTGAACAAACAAAACTTATCGGGGCGATCGGCGATGATTTCAAACCAGCCTTCAAAAAAGACTTAGACAAATACGGCATCGCCTACGAAATAATTCCGTCAAAAGAATCAGGCGGTTTTTCATTAATCTACTACGACGATTTCGGTAACCGCACACTTGACCTTCTCGGACGAGCCAACGATTGCGGTCATATTGATCCTGCAATGTACAAAGACTCCAAAGCTATTCTCATTGGACCCATCTTACGAGAAGTTTCGCACGAGAGCATTAAAGATATTCGCAAGAATTTCGATGGCCTTTATTTCTGTGACCCACAGGGACTGCTTCGTGGTGCAGAAGAAGATAATCGCATCTTCCACGAAAAGCCTGACGGTATCGAAGAAGTTCTTGGGACATTCGATATTGTGAAACCTAACGAGCTCGAAGGCAAAGTTCTAACTGGTATCGACTGTCGCGAGAATCCGTACGAAGCGGCCAAGATTATCCATTCATGGGGACCGAAACTTGTTCTGCTTACTTTGGCGGAACTCGGTTCGATTATTTATGACGGTAATGAGTTTATCAATATTCCTCCGTACGAAATTGATCTGGTTGATTCAACCGGCGCCGGTGATACCTACATGGCCGGATTTACATTCGAGTATCTTTGCACCGGCGATCTTCGCAAATCGGGATGTTACGCCTCGTGCACATCATCGGTTATGATTGAACAGGTCGGACCATATTTTGAAATGACCGAAGAGGAAATTCGCAAACGTCAGGAAAAACTTCTCGCACAGACGAACTTCAAGCCGGCGGTTGCTGTTAACTCATAAACAAAATATCTGCTCCGGGCAAAACAATGGAGTAAACGCAAATGAACGATTCGCTATTTTTTCGTCGCATGAGCAAACGGTCTTATCAAGACAAACCAATTGAACCTGATGTTTTAAACAAGCTGTATGAAATCATCCGCTGGTCACCATCGTGCGCCAACAAACAACCCTGGCGTTTTATTTTTATATCCGATCCAGAACAACATGCGAAGGCAGTAAGTGCACTTGCCAAAGGTAACGAATGGGCTGCTCAGGCTCCTGTCATAGTTGTTGTCTGCGCACGCGAGGAGGATGATTACTCCCGTGAGGATAACGACATAAAATATTATCAGTTCGACTGTGGTCTCGCTACGATGTCTTTGTTGCTTGGTGCAACCGAACTTGGATTGATGGCTCATCCGATGGCTGGATGGTCGGCACCCGACATGCAGAAAGCGCTTTCGATTCCTGACGAATACGATGTCATCTGTGTTGCATCTTTGGGTTATGCAGGTTCTATTGATTTACTCGATGAACGCACCCGTACCAAAGATGAATCCGAACGAACGCGCAAAGAAATTACAGAAATTATTAATATTGACCGGTTTGTGAAGTAGGTTTTCAAAGTAGGGTGGTTCTGTCTTCAGAACCGCCTCGTGAAAGTTGTGTCGGGTCTTGCATCCGCCATAGGCGGTGGTGTGACCCGTACCCCACCAAGAGCGATAGCGGCTGGTGGGCTTGCTCTTTAATTCTCTATCTGAACACACTCACCCTCTTTGACGAAAACCACATCACTTTAATGTTAATCTATTGTTAGTGCTGTTATACAAAAACGAGGATGCAGTATGCTTACAATTGATAGGCCGGTCAGGCCCTCCAAGGCGGGCAAGCAGAGTCACCTGACCTCACAACAACCAGAGTCTTGTATTGAATATCGAACCCGTCCTATAGCTGCACCTTCAAGAAAGACCATCAAATAACTACAACACACCACATGTTATGTCGTAAGACCTCACTCTATTATTAGATGTAAATATCGATACGTCGCGAAGCGGTATAAACACACGACGTGTGCAGGCTTAGCTTGGTACGAGCAATGCTAATTTGATGTAACCTTATGACACACATAACATATCTATAATAATTGAAGTCCATGTTAACGAAATTAACACTGGTTGGACTACTAATTCATTCCTGTTCGAATACTATTGACATCACATTTTGCTAAGTCTCGAAAATCCTGAGTGGATTTTGAAATAAATTGTATGCGAAAACTAAATAATAACTGTGTGACTCCAAAATAATAATCGCCTTTTCCGACGATATTTAGTATAATAGAAAAACGGGAAAGTATCGGCAATACACACAGGCCGTCAATATTCGCATTCAGATGGGCAGCGATTTGAAACAGTTTGGGAGGACTTATGTCACGTTTATTTATTAGCATACTACTTTGTGCAGTTCTTGCATTGATCTCAGGCGACAATGCATTCGCATCTGAGAAGACTTTCAATGTCGATAGCTATATACCTGTAAAGTTTACAGATTTGCAATGGCGTGTTAACGGTTCGACAAATTTCGATGGCAGCAACGTTAGCTCTGAACGTGAACCGGATATTTTTGCTGGGACTTCATCTATTTCTAATAATTCGGATGGAGACTCGCAATCACTTCGCTTTAGTTCGATTGTCAAGTATGACTACAGTACTGTTCCACTGTTCTATTCGCTGGGACTTTCGAATAATATCTCGGGAAGTCACAAACGCAGCGAATTGGATCGCCTATCAAACGATGCCAATCGTATTTCTGGTCGCAGCGATGACAGTGACAGTTATGGTTACAGTATTTCCCTGGCCCCTTCGGCTAGTGCGGGTATGTATCTGCTCGGTGATCTTTTTGTGGAGGGCTCATTTTCTTACCGATTTGATTATTCCGAAACACCGAGCCGTGACGATCACAACGAACGATCTGAATACCGACTGGATACAATCGGTGGCTACAGGTATTCATACCGACTGATAGATATTGAAGAATGGTCTGATTCGAAAAGTCATAGTATCACCACAGCACTTGGCACCGGATATGGCCGTATCTATTTCGGTCGGTCGGCTGCCACCACAATGTATATAATTGATGAACTGAAAAAGGCCGGATTTGTCAGTAGTGAGCCTTCTTACGACCAGATGATCGTGCTTGCTGATATTGTATATCAAAACAAGAACCGTCACACCGTTGATCGCCGTATCAAAAGAATAGAATCGCTTGAGGCAATCCTTAACTATCTTGAGGATGAAAATATTGTTAACAGCCTGACACCTGAGGCATTTCTGATCGTTGATGATGTCTTTGAATTCTATCCGCGCGATACTCGCGCCTTTGGATCCAGATGGACGGCAACTCTTGGGGTTTCGTTCAATTACAAGAGCAACCAGCGGTCCAACATTGGGGCTCTAGATTATTACAATATCCAGACTGATCCAAACTATCCGAATTCTCTCGATACAATTGTCGGACAGCAGCTTGTAGATAATTACTATCACCATGCCGACCAAAACAGCCGTCCATTCTTTTCGCTCGCTTACGAGTACAACAAACCACTTTCACTCAAGTGGCAACTTCGGGGACAGGCCGAGGGCTTTTATACGTTTAATTCCTACGACAAAGATTATAATGCTTCCGGTACAAATAAGAAAGAGCTGCCAGACACTAAGAGCTTT
>JAUVAR010000181.1 GCA_030591625.1 Candidatus Zixiibacteriota bacterium | reverse complement strand
TTTTCGTCGCTCTTGTTAAATAGGGAATTACAGCAAATTGTTACAATTTTGCTTTCTATATGGCGCAAGGTTTCAACATCACGAGGGTTTGGTTCTTTGCCCTGGGCCAACAAGTTTTCGAATCCAAGCTTGAGTGCTTGTTGAGTGCCACGTAATCTGCTTAATCTTGAAAAGTCGAGCGCTCCAGTATCATAATCCGCTCTCTTAGGAATAAAATCAGCACCCTGAATTGTTATCTCTATATCGCTGTATTCTGCCTCACTCGTGGCAGTTGGCGCAGCAATTCTCTTTTTAATGCTTTTGCTTTCCCATTTGCTCAGATCAGCGTCATCCTTACCAGCAGACAAACTCTTGATCTCAGGAGATGGCTGAACAAGCATCGTTTTCCTATCACGAGTAGAAGAAGGAGAAGGAGCCGGAGTTGGTATTGACACAGAAGGAGACTTTGTCACTGCTTCTTCAAGCAGCTCAATTTTTGCATTCGCATCAGATTCATCCAAAAGTCCAGCTGTCCGTCCCTTAACATCCCTGATATAGTTTTCATCGGGAGATTCAGATCGTTGCTCAGTCTTTGCTTTTTCTTCTGAGTCAACCTTACTGACCGCCGGTTCTATTTGGTCATTTGTTTTCATTCTGCGAGGAACAGCCATCTGGCTTTCTTGTGAATTAGAATCAGCTGGCTGTTGATATCTTGTCTTAGGAGCTTGTAATGACTGATTAGGTTCATCACTTCGATTCTGTAGAATCTCTGTCTGAAAAACAGCCACAAAGGCAAGCACCGCCGCCGCAGCTACCATAGGAGAAAATCTCCAGATTGAGGCTCTAATACTTTTCTTTCTACTCTTTTCCGGAGCAGAATTTTCAGCTTTGATACGAGCCTCAATTTTGGCGGCTGACTTTTCCCAATAGTCCGAGTCGGCAAGCTCAGAAGAGTTCTCGGTCAGATCTTCGAGTTTTTTGAACTGTCTGAGCGCCTGATTGCATTCGTCACAGGTCTCCAGATGTTCACTCATGACCTCTTCTTCATAAGGTGGTAGCTCGCCGTCGTAGTGGGCCGAGAGTCTATCTTTGAAATATGAATGATCCATAACAATTTCGCTTATTCGAGCAAATCTCCAAGTGCCTCGAGTAAAAAGCTTCGTGCTCGGTGGAGTCGTGAGTCAACTGTACCGGGCGGTATTTTCAAGTAGCTGGCAATTGAGGCGTAGTCCATCTCTTCAAACTGTCGCAGAACAAAGACCGACCTGTTTTTGGCAGGCATCGCTTTTAGTGCTTCGTAAAATCGTTTTTTTCCTTCGGCATCCAAAAGATTCTCAAACGGTCCCAGGCTGTTAGTGGCCGGATCAAATCCTTGTTCGGTCAGGCGGTCGAGTGATTCTTTTTTCTCTTCCCGATGGATCAAATTTAGCGCCAAATTCCGCGCGATCCGCGCGAGCCAGGGATAAAAAGCAAAACCCGGTTTGAAACTATCGATCGCTTTGTACGCTCTCACAAAAGCATCCTGCACAATATCTTCCGCCTGATCAAAAGAGCCGATCATGCCATAAATAAAGCGAAAAAGCCTCTTCTGATGAATTCTTACCAACTTGCCAAAAGCTACTGAATCGCCCTCCTGGGCAGACTCAATCAGTTTTGACTCGTTAGCTTCAATTGCTACAGGAGTTACCTTTGAGGCTTTGCTTTCTTCCACAATATTCTGCTTAATTATGCATCAAGTGAAGAGGGATCAAGAAGTCTTACCACCAGCAATTCTACTGCTGTTTCCGGTTTTATACCACTTCGGCGCAATGAGGCAGTTGTTTCGGCGGCAAGTATTAAGGCTGTCTCGAGTTGGTCGGAACTAAACTTTCTTGCCTGCTCACTGAATTTGCCCGTTATCCAGCGTACTCTGGCCGGGAGTGGTTTGTTGTTTTTGGCCAGGAAGAGATGCAGGAAATGAGCCTCGATATGGTACATAATCTGATCGGCCGAGGAGCCTATGGTCAAAAGTTTATGCACCTGATTAAGACATCGTTTGGCATCTCCTCGGACAATTTCTTCGGCGAGTGAGAAAACTGAATAAGTTTCAAAACCTGCCGAGATCGACCTTACATTTTCTTCCGATATTGTTGCACCGGCATCCATGAAATCAATCAATTTCCGACACTCGACATCGACTGCGCCTAAGTTGCCGGAAGTCATTGTCGTCAACAAAGTCAGAGCTTTAGAGTCAATTTGAAGATTACCTTTTTTAAGACGGGCACGAATTATTCCGGCAGTTTCTGACGGGCCAAGTTTCTTAAACTCAATTGCTGTAGCTGCCACACAAAGTTTTTTAAACGATGCGACATTCTTTTTCGGTTGTCGGGCAGAAGGTGATTTGAGTAGAACAACACGATTCGGGTCGGGCGGGTTAAGGATTGCCAGAATCTTCTCAAGCTCTTTTGGTTTGTAGCTCTGAATATCATTTACAGATATAACCTGGCGTTCACCAAGCATCGGATAGACCGACAGCTCAGCGAGCAGATCGGCGCATTTGGTTTTGCGTCCATCTACTTTGGTATAGTTGGTTGTGATCTGACGGTCGGGTAAAAATTGGTGGACCAGATATTTCTGGGCTTCCACCATACGGTAATCTTCGCTCCCGTAGAAATAGTAGATCGGGTCGAATTTACCTTTGGCAATTTTAGTTAATAGTTCCTTAGGTGTCATACAGTAAGTATAGCACCTATTTTAACTAAGGGTCAATCGAAAAGCGTATTGATGGCAGGGTTATCACCGGTTGGCACCCATGCAAGCGAGAAGCGATACTTGTCGCGGTATTTTTTTGCCTTCTCCATAAGATGCTCGAAATGAGCCGGAAAAGCCTCTTCACCATTCACCTGATTGATGACATTTAAGTTATTACCAAATATCTGATAATTCTGGGTGGTGAAGTATTTCTGATTTGAGTCAATAAACTCAAGCAACGCCAAAAGCGAGGCTATATCAGAATGGTTGCGATCTACGGCATTAAAAGGCGCTTTGAAGCTTATCCCAACACCGGGGATATTGAACATGACGACTGCCGACTTACCGTCATTTATAGCGCTGGGGCGTTCAAATGTACCAAAGAAGCATTCCATAACCTTTTACTTGAGCAAGCTCTGTGCCTTAGCTATATATTTCATTAAGTCTATGCACCATAAGATGTTACGATAAGCGATGAGGCTACAGCAAGAAGCTGTATGCATCTTAGTTCCAATTATTCTGCAAATAAGGTCTCAGGTTGTATCTATAACTAAGCATAAGAAAGTACTTGCCGATTCTTGAAAATAATGAATTATATATGCAGGCTGATCGTTTAAGCTGATCAGTTTTCTATTTGAAAGGATATTGGTTTGAAATTTAGAAAATCTTATTTGGTTCTATTGTTGGCAGCATTGGTTGCCGTAATTGTAATTTCTTGCAATTCAGATGAAGAGGTAGCCGAGAAAACTCAAGAGCAATTGATGGAAGAGATGGGTTTTATAGTAGATAGCAATCGATCTTTTCCGCAATATGATGCTGCTCTGGAAGAAAGCATAAAGGAGGCGATGAGAACGCCCCATCCCGATGTCAATCTATACGACTACTTTGTGTTGAAGGAGACAATCTCTACCAAGAAAGATTCAACAAGCAGGGGAATCATGTATTCCTGGGCATTGATTATTCAGAACGTCACTTCTGACACGGTTATACTTAAAGCTCGTCTTCGCTGGGAAACCGAAAGGGGCCAAATGTTGAACTTTAATATCGTTCATGGCTTGGTACTCTTTCCTGATTCGCTACATACATTCTCAGGCAATTATAATGTTCCGTTTCCTCAAGCACGTAATGTAGATGTTCTTCAGGCAGATGTTACTTTAGAGTAGTTTGACATCTTATTTGATACTGTGATAAATTTGTTCGGCATACCGGTCGGTCATGCCGGCTATATAATCTGTCGCAACGATAGAGATAGCTTCAGTATCAAGGCGTCTTTTAAATCTATCCGGAAGAACATTTTGATTTGTTACGAGGTACTCGAACAATGCCTTAATAATTTCTGCGGCGTTACGAGAGTGTTCTTTCAAGACCGGATGACTGTATAAATTCGTTCCGAGGAATTTTTTCAATTCAATAACTTGCTCATTGAGTGTTTCGGAGTAACCACATAATTTGACCGAAGAATTTCTGAGTTTTTCCATCGAGTCGATATTGTTTTCTTTCAAGCGCCTATCGGTTTCGGTTAAAACATCTCGTGCTGTAAGATCAAGCAGCCATCTAACAAGAGAAGATCTGATTTGGTGTAGCTTTTCTCTATTGCAATCAGAATTATTATGAAGCAACTCTTGTTGTTCCACTCCCCAAATTGAAAGAGATGCAACCTGACTAACTTCCAGTAACCCCGAACGCAGCCCATCGTCGATATCGTGTGCATTGTATGTTATCTCATCTGCTTGATCGACTAACGATGCCTCGAGTGTTGATCGTTCCCCGGGGTCAAATTCAGGATGATCAATTTTCAGTTTTGTTTCATGCTTAACGATCCCCTCTCTTACTTCCCAGGAAAGATTCAGTCCCGGAAAATCGGGGTAGCGATCTTCCAAGAAATCAACTACGCGCAGCGATTGCCGATTATGATTGAAGCCACCGGCATCAGACAATAATTCATTTAGAATATCTTCACCCGAATGGCCAAACGGTGTATGTCCCAAATCATGCACCAAAGCTATTGCCTCGGTCAGGTCTTCATTGAGACACAGAGCGCGAGCCATTGTACGTGCAATCTGCGCAACTTCAATAGTGTGGGTGAGTCGGGTTCTAAAATGATCACCTTCATGAGGAAGAAAAACCTGCGTTTTGTATTCCATACGCCTGAACGCATTGGAATGAACAATCCGATCACGGTCCCTTTGAAATGCCGTTCTGAGTTCATGTTCACTCTGTGGGTGTTTCCGTCCACGTGAGTAGGCCGAGAGAGCAGCAAATGGAGCAAGATTGGCTCGTTCTCTTTTTTCAATAGTCAGACGGTTAATCAAAACTTTCATCTGCCCGTTTTTTTGATTTTGAAATAAACCCGAGAGAAATTGCATGAGTCATGCCAAGGACAGGATGAATCGAAACGGCATAATAGAATCTTGTTTTGCCTCGTGCAATCTGCATCGTTCCACCAAATATTGTCGGTGAGGTAGAGAAGCCGTATCCGAGTGAAGCAAAATTACTGAGTTTGAACTTTTGACCAAGACCAAAAATAGCTGCTTCATCTTTCTGCATGCGCACATGTCCGGTAACGGACAATGATCCTTTACTGACAAACTCGCCATAAAAATCAAAGTGTGGTTCCGATACGAGTGAGTATTCAAATAATTTTGGTTTGTTTAAGTTGTCTCCCGATAGCGCAACCATCCAGCGTTCCTCTTTCCATAAAGCTCCCACACCAATTGCCGCAGCTCTTAGCTGACCATAGCCACCGCCAAAATCAACCATCATGCCAGAACCTGAAACACCAAAGGCGAATTTACTAAATGAATAAGACGAAGTAACCTTGAGGGTTTTTTCTGAGTAAAGATCACTGTTTCCAAATTGACGTAACCCAATTGCGAATGAATACTTATGAAATTTTACAGCTGCCACAAAAAAGATATCATCGAGATCGTTCAGGCCGTACTTGCGAGAGTAACCTGCCTCACCCGCAAACATATTCTCGGAGTATTGCAAGCCCGGCAGGCTGACAATCGAAACGCTGGATGGATCAGAGAATAGAATCGTTCCCCCCATGCCGAATGTTCGAACACCGTCAAGATCGTATGCGGAGACATGCATAGGAATTGTTGCTGTGAAAAGTATAATTGCAAAAGAGATAAATATTCTATTCATCGTGCAATCACCACAGTCTTTTTAAGTGATGAAATACCCTGTGCATCGACGAAAACAATATA
>JAUVAR010000023.1 GCA_030591625.1 Candidatus Zixiibacteriota bacterium | reverse complement strand
CCCGACGATCCCCGCGGATTAACCGCCAGAATACCATAGCCATTGAGCATCAAGTACTGGAAGTTTCTAATAAACGCGGGTTGGAACTGTCCTTCCGGTCCACCGTGAGCATGAACGATAAAAGGAATCTTTGTACCTTCAACATAGTCGGGTGGGAGATACAAAAACGCAGGAACTTCGAGATCATCGAACGATTTAAACGAAACAAGTTTTGGTGCGCGGAATATTTCACGGTCGATTCCGGCGTACATCGAAAATGTCATCTGGGTTAGTTCTTCGGTCGTTGGATTCCATTTCCATACATCCGGCGCACGGGTCGGACCGGCGAATGAAATCAACATTGAGCCATTCTTGTCAAACTGTCCACCCCCCAGCATACCATCAAGTGGGGGAGAAGGCAGGACACTACCAGATGCAACTTCACGAATTGCCATCCGAACAAAACCTTCTTCGTTGGTCGTTGCTCGCATATATTTATAGTCACGAGAAAAACCGAGACTTTCGACTTCCCATTTAGGATCAACCCAGCCATCATTTACGAACTCTATCTTTTTGGTTGCAACATCAAGTTTCGCCAGACGGGATAACCCATCTTCATTGTTATTACTCGTTAACCAGAGAGTTTTGCCGTCGGGCATAAGGGTCGTTGAACCGTAATATACATCGCCTTCATCCTTGGTCAGTTGTTCGTAACCAAGCGTTCCGAGATCGATAAGATAAAGGTCGTTATTAATATTCGAAGTATAGTTAGCAACGATTAGCTTCGTGCCATCTTTGTTGATATCAGCAACTGCAAGATAACCTCGTACATTTGTTGTGTCTCCAAAAATCTTATGGCTCTCACCGGTAGCTAAATCCATACGATAAATAAAGAAATCCTGTTTGTTCTCTTCGTTGGAACGATAATAAATATACTTATCATCCGGTGACCAAGAAGGTGCACCATAACGGATCGCGTTTACATCGGTAAGCTGTTCTCTTTGTCCGGTCCAGGTGTCAATCAAATAAAGCTGAGCATCTTCGTTACCACCAACGGAGGCGCCAACAATACCAAGCGTCCCACCTCGCGAGAGAGAGAAGAAATCAATCCCATCGGCAAAGGTTGTTAGCTGATAAGGCCAGCCTTCTTCGGTCAGTCGATAAACCTGCGAGGTTCCCGACATTGAAGATTGGAAAAATACAGTATTGCCATCCCAGGTGTATCCAGCCGGGCTAGCATAGCCTATTTGCATGAAAGTTGAGATATCCGGAATGTACGTCCCGGAGCTTAACATTGTTACTGGTTCGGTGCCTTCCTGGGCCGATGTCAGGGCAGCAAAGGCAAAGATTGATACGATCAGCAATGTGATCAGGACAAGTTTCCTCACGTATTCCTCCTATGGAATCTGGAATTAGTTTACAATACGATGATAGGAGATAAACGGGTTTCTCGCAAACCCAAAGTTTAACCTGGCATCAGGTTATACATACGAGGAAAATGCTCAGCCGACTAAAAGTTCTTTTTTCGAATTGGTGAGCACTTTTGAGGTAGATTCTTTTTCTTCGTGAAGGACCCGTCGGTAAAAAGTACATTCATGACATTTGGTGTCGTTTTCGTTACAGACAGGCAGTATTCCGGTCAAAGTCTGTCTTGCTGCCCAGCAGACTCGTCCTGCGGCTCGCCCGGCATTGATACCATCAAAGTTCATTGCTTCAGAAACAGGGCAGACTCCGAATTGCTCAGATAACAAACCACCCGGTTCTCGGCCACAATTGTTAAATTCCCAGCAATTGAGTTTTCTACTCATAAGTTAAATTAGTTTTCTTCGTTAATGATTGACTGTACAGCTGAATACTTCTTGTTAGCTTTGAACTTCCTAAGTTCTTCGTCGTTAGCCACCTTTACGAATTTATTATATGCCTTGCGGACATCCTTTTCTTTGTCTATCGCCATATACGAGAGCATAAGGAATTGGTAGATTACCGGATTTTTGCTATCTAAAGACTTGGCATCCTTAAAATGCTTAATCGCTTTATTGTAATTACCTTGTTCAAATCTCGCTTCACCAAGTCCTAAGTACGCCCGTGAGTTGCGACGGTCGAGTCTTTTAACTGTTTCAAAATCACTTAATGCACCAAGCTGTTCACCCCTGGCAAGATAGAGAGAACCACGCTGGAGTAATGCTTCAATCGATTTATCGTCAATCGCCAGAGCACGGCTGTAGCAGGTCGCTGCCATTTTGTAGTTGTTTTTCAATCTGTAATTAATACCGGCTGCGATATAATCGTTCAATGAACCGTTCTTGTCGCCGGATCGATCTTTTGCTTCAGCCAGTCCAAAGAGTGCATCACTACTTGAGGGATCTTTTTCAACTGCTTTGTCAAAATTCAATATTGCGTCGTTATATTCACTCGCGGCAAGTGCTGTGCGTCCTGCTTCAATAAATTCAGCGGAGGTCATTGATTCAGCAATCTGTTCATCAGAGAGCACATCAAGATTAATTTTCAATGTAAAAAGCTCACCATTCTTTATTTCAATCGAACCAGCTTCGGGTACAAATCCTTTGGCTGATACTTCATAATCATGCTTCCCGGGTTTGATGCGAGTGTAAGTAAGATTGCCTGATCCAAGTACTTTTCCATCAAGACGGAAAGTTGCATTTCTGATATTGGTGGCAAGTTTGATTTTTGCCGGAGTCACTTTGGGGGCCGAGGCTCTTTTTACAGGTTCGTTATTCTCTGGTTTGATAGCAGCTGTTTCAATTGAGTTGGCTTTGGCAGCTTTGGGCTCTTTTGCAACTATCTTTGTTGCAGCTCGCTTTGAGGGAGCACTCTTTTTAACTACAGGAGGTCGGGGACTCATCGTAATAGTTGTTACTTCACCATCAACAACTGTAGCAAAATCAGTAAATACAACCTTACCATTGAGCAAGTATTCGATTTCATAAGAACCGCGTTCTATCATATCTGATTTAAAGAATCCCTGGGCATTAGTACGGTAGCTTTTGCCAATTGATGGAATTCTTACTTCCGTTCCCAATGTATATGGCTGCTCCTGCTCATTGAGAATCAGACCAACTATCTGACCTGTGCCTGTATTAATATCAGTTGTAAATGCGGTACCGAGCCAAAAGACTAAAATCGCTGCAATTGGAGCAACGATAGCAATTAGATTTCGTGATGATATATGCTTCTTTTTGAGAATATATAGCCGGTCATTAATACTTAGTTCATCATTCTCAAATATCTCCTGTTCGCCGGAAATTTGAATAATATTTTTTGCAAAATATGCGATTCCTCTGGTTCGAGAGGCCATTTTGGGCTTATCCCCGGTAAGTTCTGGAACAGGTTGCGGTTTAGAACTTTTATTTTTTGAAGGAGGGACGATTGGAGCATTATCAAAGCCAGTAGCAGCAGGTTTGGATGATTGGTCAGGAGTCGGCTCAGACTGGGAATTCATATTGTTTAGAAGATTCATTTTCTCTTCATTCCCAATATAATTATCTCCATGGCCGTAGAGCTGTTTTCTGATAGACTTAACCTGCTCCTCAGATAGATGATTCGTTTCATTGTCCGCTTCAGGAGGTTGTTCATCTGAACTGGGGGGAGTTGGAATCGGAGTATTTATCTCAGGTAATTGAGGTTCAGAGCTTCCAATAAGATCATGAGACCCAAATGAGGAGCCTTCAGACACCTGTAAGCCATCATTATTCGGCCTACCCTGATCTACCATCAAATCGGCATTACTTTGAACTCCTATAGGATCATCTTCTGACTTTGCAGGTGGCATACCCACTATTTCAGGGTTTGAGCCAGGAGCCTCGCTTACTTCGAGCTCCAAATCATCGGCAGATACTTGATTAATAGTCTGCCCCGATAAGTTTGCAGTGATCGGTTGGCCACAAGCTGCACATACAGTCGATTCGGCCAGATTTTCTATTCCACATGAACTACAGGATTTCAAAGTATTCCCCTACATGATACAAAGATAGCATTTTGTAAAAATATCGACAGAATCCCTTTTTTCTTTAGATTTTGAGGTTACCATACACGTCTATTTAGTGGCCTGAGATAAGGGCCAATTAACCGCTTGACACAGGGTTCGTTTTGGTGGTATAATTGCGTCTTATGGTTTGAGGAATTTTGTGCTTTTTTTCAGGGTAATTCCCGAGGAGGAGAAGGAGTTTTGAGGATGAAAAAGCCCGATAGTCGGATTCTATTTTTTGCATTGACACTTTTGGCCATAGGTCTATTCTATAGCTGCGATGATGCCTTTTTAGATCAACCGGACAATGTATTAGTACCAGCTAACAAGACAACTATGTTTTTGAGCGCCGAAAGGTTGCCAACCCCACCTGCTGGAATGATTTATGAACTTTGGGTAGTGCCTGCTTCTGGTACTGCAAAATCTTTGGGCAGATTCTCTTTTATCGATTCTGATACTCTGATTGCATTCCTGGATACTACCGGTACAATAAGAGCAGACTCTAATATGTTTGTCTTAGATGGAGACCTGTTTAGTTATACCTATCTTAGTGTCACTATTGAAGAAGACAGCACAACTGAAGGTCTAACTATGGGACCTGTGATGCTGACAGACAAAATTGTTCAATTGGAAGATTTCCATCCAAAATTGAACTTCCCTGAATCTGAAGATCTCCACAGAGCGATAGCATTCTACAACTTCGAAGCTGTTTCTGACAACGATAGATCAATCAATGATGGTAGTGGTGTCTGGTTTTGTAATTATAGGGTAGCATTTGATCATATCAATGATACTACCTGGGCGGAGTTTGATACCATAGAGGTTGATGTTGTTCCAGAAATTCCAATTGATACTATTATTGATACTGTAATTGACTCTTCCAACCCGGTTTGGGACACAACAATTACAACTGTTTATGACACAAGTACAGACACAACAAATGTAGATTCATTACACGGACCATTCCCTGTTGGTGTAGATACTTTCTCTGTCGATTCAACTCGTTTGATGTATGGCCCTGATACTTTGATCCTCAGACCTGACTCATTCTTACATATTGGAATGACTATTAAATTAAACTACGCGCGTGATGATACATATCCATTCACAAAAACACAAATAGAACCTACCTACTCGGTAGATTCCGGATTGAGTCGTGATGTCATATATGATATATTCACTCAAGATGAATACGGGTTGCCTGACTACTCTGCCTTAGGTTGGAAATGGGAAGGTTGGGTAGTTTCACAGAATATCCAAGACACAATTCCAAATCGCTTTACGGGACCAGCCTGGCCACACAATACTCCGCAGAAAAATTGGTTCCCTGGCTCTGACGGGCAAATGGTTTCAACTGGTACCTTTAGCAAAATCGATACTGTTGATGATGCTGATCCATTCACATTCTCGTTGTATGCCGGGATGAGAGTGCTTTATGACAGCTCTTCTTGGGATCCTATCACCGAAACAGGACCTATCGATACTATCTATGACACTTTATACCAGCGTCCTCGTTATGCAGGTGAAGATTTCTTAGATACTGCTGCGATGGATTCGGCCTGGGGAACAGGAACTGACTACATTGAGCTTATAGAGCCGAGTGGTGATTATGGATCTGTTCCGACGACTGTTTTTATCTCATTGGTGCCGAATAACTTCCGCTCCGATACTACTAACTTCCCATTAATTGCCCTTGCAGCTCATTATATAGGTGAAAGATCTACCTTAATGGACAACCTTACAGGAACGGTTGAAGGTAATATTGGTCGCGGATTCCCGGAAATAAAGATTAGCTATATCAGAGAATAGTAAATGACAATATTGAATTAGCCGGTCGTTTTAAGTAACTGACCGGCTTTTTCTTTGTTTCGATTTTATCCTGCCAGTTCCTCAATACCTAACAAGTCTGGCGCATAAAATGCTCTGTGCAAAGGATTGCAATCTTATTACAATTGTCTTGATTCTCCAATAGAGCTAACATTATTCATTAACTTTCTGGTTCAGCTTCAATCGACGTTTCTGGTTGCGTGAAAACACTTTAGGGCTTATATTTCAACAACGAAGTTACCTATCGTTTTACTACTAATTTGGGCAAGCGGCTTGCTGCCCATACATACATAAACGACTGAGATTGTTAAAGAGTTTTATAGCTTTTATAGATGATTAGGGAGTGGTGTGCGCTGGTTCTCCAGCCACCTGACGTTAGAGTCGGGCATCCCCCCTCCACCACTCCCTATATTTATATTTATAAATTCTCTGTTCAGATTGAATCAACACTGGCCGATAAAATGGGTTGTACCAATTTTTGAGGAATCAGTGAAGATAGATATTATAAAACCAGGCATTATGACTCGACTGAGCCATCTGATATTTCTACAGGTGGTATTCATATTTTTGGCTCTCGCTCTGATACTGTTCTTCCCGTCTGATAACTCGTACTCTAACGCCAATATCAGTACAATGAGGCAATCTGTTGCTTCCCTGGCTCAGTCTCTCGAAACAGAATTATTCAACCGATCTGATAGCATTTCTGCAACCGCTAAAAACGATATAATATTCAGACTTTTGAAACGCTCGAATATATGCAATATAGCTTTCGTTGAACCTGAGCATGACACTGATTCAATCAATCTTATTGGAGAGTGGAATGCCACGAAAGATATAGAGAATACTGTACTTGCAGATTCAGACAAGTCGTTGATATCGGGGATTGATAAATCAATTGTACGTCATGTTGCCAATGATGAACCGGGATTTATTCTGGCCACTATGATTGAAGCTCAACGATCAGTCTTTTATACTCATCTCAATACCGGAAAAACCCCACCAATTATTTTGGTAGCGGCAGTTAAGCACGATTTGGTTATTACATCCCGTTCAGGGCTTCTATATGCTATATTCTTACTTTTCTTAGTTTCGGCACTTCTTGCACTTTTGATCGTCTATCTCATTGCAAAACGGTTAAAGAATCCACTAACCGGGTTGATGGAAGAGATGAAGGGTCATAATACCGAACAATCAGATAAAAAGTTCAACCGTAATGACGATAAAGTAGTCAGGCAGTTAACTCAGTCATTCAGCTCTATGTCACGAACCTTAAAAGATAATCGAAAGACTATGGAAGACTACGACAACAAACTTAGCAAAGTGAATGCATCGTTGGTTCATTCACAAGCATTCTTAGCGACATTAGTAGATTGTTCACCGGTCAGTATTATAGTTACAGATACCGATGGTTATGTTACGCTTTGCAATCGGGCTGCATCTAAAGATTTTGGTATTACAAGCAATAAGTTAATTGGCAGCAATATTTCTGATTTGATTCAAGCCTCTCCTGATTCCGGGACTGGCCAGACTAAGTATGAAAATGATGAGCCCGGCTTTGAGGCTGTCTGCAAAAGGGGCGACAATGATTATTACCCCGCCTATGTAATTAGAAATACTATCCCCGCAGTTGATGACATGCCATCATCAATACTATATATGCTTAACGATATTTCAGAATCTCATGCTTTCCAGGAAATGATGGTCAGGGTTGATCGTTATTGTACTCGGGGTGAAATGGCCGGAGATATCGCTCACGAAATCAATAACTATCTCGCTATTCTTTCGGGCAATGTTGAGCTTATGCCAATTCTGCTGAAGAGAGGGGATCAGGAGAAAATCGATAAAAAACTTGAGCTGATGAAAACTACTGTTGATAGAGTAGCCCATTTCGCCAACGGTCTGATGGATGCATCTCCCGAGGATGCAGTTTTTGAACTTGGTTCACTTAACCAGATTGCCGAAAATGTTATCGCTTTCTTGAAACCTCAAAACCGATTTGATCATGTGACATTTTCTGCTCATCTCGATCCTCAAATTCCTGCTATGCGTTTTGACTTTGGACAGATCCAACAAACACTCGTGAATCTTGTCTTCAATGCCTCCGATTCCCTAAAAGATAAGGAAGGTGATGCTAAGATTCATTTTGTTACAGGAAGCCGTACTATTGATGGAGAGATGCATGCATTTGTAGAAGTACATGACAATGGTGAAGGTGTCCCAGAGCAGAATGTTGAGGCATTATTTAAGAAACGATTCTCCACAAAACGAAAAGGGCACGGTATTGGTCTTGTCACCTGCCAGAGGATTATTGAAGCTCACAATGGGCTTATGGAATATCGTTTTGATGAGGGAGCTGTATTTGTATTTCTTCTGCCGGTGAGTAATAAAGTCACCGAAAAGAGCAATTCTCAGCATTCAGAACCTTCACACGCCTGATCCCTTTTTTCTTGCTCGTCCATCAGATCGCTTATAGTTTGTTTATATGGATGCAGACAAATCAACTTCAGACAGAATTATACATGACCGCGTTCCGGTCATTTTAGCGTTTGCCGTAGCGATTGCAGTTTTCTCACTCGCCTGGTACGGTGTACGTGAGAGCCGCAAAGACAGCTACCAGCTTCTTGTTGAGCAGGGAAGAGCTTTCACCGAAGCACTCGCTCAGGCCTCAGGTAACGCTATAACTTCGGAATCATTTTACGACTACTTCATTCAAAAGCGTTATGCCGATATGGTTGTCACTTTGTTGGACTACAATTCAACAGCGCAAAACAACCAGTATTTGGAAAGATTCCTATCCGATCATAATCTTTACTCGATACGCTTTTATGATAGTTCTATTGTCGAGTTGTCGGGTGCGTCGGTCGCAGGAAGACCGATTCCGCCCGATTATGTTCTCGATGAAATCAAAATGCTGTTTGAAAACCGAGAGAACGCATTTACTCTTTTACTTGACCAGGATGAAGAGGCTGTCGAAGATATCCATTATTATTTACAGTTGAGTGCCAGTCAGGATAAAGTTGTGCTGATATCATGTGATGCCGGCTATTACTCCGAAGCGATCACCGCAACCGGAATCGGTTTTCTTGCTCAAAATATGTCCCGAGAACAGGGTGTCGAATATATTATTTATCAGGCAGTCGAGGGGATTATCTTTGCCAGTCGCACACCGGGGAATATTCTCGCTATCGAATCAGACCCATTCTTAACTGATATGCTGGAAGCAGACTCTATCGGATCACGTACATTTGAGTTTCAGGGCAAAAATGTTCTCGAACTGGTTCGTCCCTTCTCAACAAACAGATTCCAGTTTGGACTTTTCAGAGTCGGGCTTTCGCTTGATCAGTATGACGCCGTATCGCGCGGGTTAGTCTATCAAATGCTTATCGTATCAGGTGTGATTGTATGTTTATTGTTAGTTTTGATATTGTACTTAAACGGTCGTCGCAAGCGCCGAGAACTTCGAGCAAAATACACCCGTATGAAAAATATCACCGACCGTATTTTTGAACAGATGCAGACGGGCGTGGCTGTCATCAGTGACAGTGGAACGACAATCTTTGCAAATATCGCTTTTGAGACAATTTTGGGACTACATGATGTCGTCGGTAAAAGATGGATCGAGATTTGTCCATCACCCGATTTGGATGTCAACCAATTCGAAGCGGTAGCCAATAAACTTGTCGATCGAGAAATAACAATTACTGTTGATGGAAATGAAAGAGTTTTGCTCGCAGCTTGTTCCGGTCTCAGTCTTGATGATAACGAAAGCGCGTTTATCTTAGTCGTTTATGATATCACACGTCTTAAAGAGTTTGAATCGCTCTCGGTCCGAAGGGAACGATTATCTGAAATGGGTAATCTCGCAGCCGGTGTTGCCCATGAAATCAGAAACCCGTTGAATACAATTTCGATAGCTGCCCAACGACTCGCCGGCGAATTTGTGCCAACCGAAAATCAGGAAGAATATATTTCATTCACTGCCAAGATAAGAGAAGAAACCAAACGGCTCAACGGTATCATCACACGCTTCTTAGCTCTCTCAAGAGAACAGGAAAAAGCGAATCAAACAATTACTCTCGGACAATTCATGGAAGAGATGAAACAATTCCTGACTCCCGAAGCAGAACGTGCGGGAGTTAGTCTTAGTTGTGAAACAACTGATCGGTTATCTATCGAGGGTGATCCCGATCGTCTCAAACAGTTGTTCTTGAATCTGTTCAACAACTCAATTGAGGCATTGGACGGCAAATCTGGTTCAATATCATGGCGTGCGGTTCGTGATGATAACAAAGTCATCCTGACAATTTCTGACAATGGACCGGGGATTCCAAAAGAACTGCGGGAGAAAGTCCTCACTCCGTACTATACAACGAAAGAGGCAGGCACCGGCCTCGGTCTGCCAACCGTCTTTCAAATAGTGTCTGACCATTCAGGCAGCCTTCAAATCGACAAGAGTGAAACGGGCGGAGCAATGTTCGTCATCACATTGCCCGTTCTTCAAATTAACTGAACACGTCGAAAAGTCATGCCCGAGCAGCCGCGAATCCAGTCTTTGTGCTGTCAGGTGACCCTGCCTGACTGCTCGTAAACTACTCACTAACCGGACGATATCTATCGTGGATTAACTGGCTTAATTTACTTTGCCTCCGGTTTTATTTAAAGTATAATTGTCTAATGGAATTTATAATTTAAGAGGATGTCTCATGAAGTCTTTAAAAACAATAACTCTGCTTTTTTCATTACTCTGCTTATCTCTTCTCCAATTCGCCTGTTCAGACAGCTCGACTAACTCCACGCCTGTGCCGGGTGTCTATAAAATTGTCTTCAGCCACGATGTCGCCAATAACGAGCAGAATGATATCTATACTATCAATCCCGATGGAACCGAGTTAACACAATTAACCTTTGCGACCTCAACTTCCTCTAATAGTTCACCTATATGGTCACCTGATGGTGACTATATTTACTACAAGGATTTCATGGATGAAGCAAATGAGATCATTCGAATGAACTCAGACGGTACTCACAAAATTAACCTGACAAATTATTCTGGCTTGGACAGACTTTGTGACATCTCTCCCGATGGAACCAAGATGGCCTTCATTTCAAATCGTAATGATAGCTGGGATCTATATGTAATGAATCTCGATAGTATGACATATACTAACATTACTACTGGCGATACTGTTGAAGGTCGTACAATTATGTTTACTCCCGATGGGCAACAATTGCTTTGTTCTATTTATAGAGGGTCACAATATGATTTATGTCTATACGATATTGATGGCAACAGTCGAACGATCTTAAGTAATCTCACTTATGATGATACCTCGCCTTCCGTTTCGCCAGATGGTCAGAAAATAGCTTATATGTCTAAACCTGATGACTCTCTCTTTCAAGAACTCTGGGTCTGTTCCATAGATGGAAATGATCGAGTCAAGATTAGTAGTTTGGATGATAAGTGTTACGAGCCAAAATGGTCGCCAAATAGTCAGAAAATAGCATATACTAAATCAATTGTCAGAGACAGCGCAAATATAATTGTGGTTAACGTAGATGGCACAAACCCTGTATGCTTAACTGATAGTACAGGATTGTATTACTCTCCAAGATGGTCACCAGATGGCACTCAAATCGCATATATTTCCAGATTAGCAACTTCTTCAGAGATGTATATCATGAACAGCGACGGTACCGAAAAACTAAGGTTAACCAATACGCTTGGCAATGGCATGGTGTATGAACTATCCTGGTCACCGGGGTTGTAATATTTAGTGTGGTGTCTGTGAAATTTGTCTCCCAATTAAGATAGTAGTAACAGTATAGAGTTTTAGTAAGTGGATTATCTGATGTTTAAAGAGCTTCAAGAGATTAATGTAAGACCAACTCCCTTCCAGTTCTATACTGCGAGTGAGCTTTGGACTAATGAACATACATCAAAAAAAATGCTTGAATATCATTTGAATAATTCAATTGATGCCGCATCCAGAAACATTGATTTTATTGAGCGTTCTGTGGAATGGATTGTTTCTCACTTTGGAGTAAATGAAAATACTGAAATTGCAGATTTTGGATGTGGCCCGGGAATATATACAACTAAACTTTCTGAACGTAACGCTAAGGTCACAGGTATTGATTTTTCAAAGAACTCTCTTAATTATGCCAGTAAAATTGCAAAACAACAAAATCTACAAATAGAATATATTCATTCTGATTATTTAGATGTTGAATTGGTAAATAAATTTGATCTCATCACGATGATTATGTGTGATTACTGTGCTTTAAGTCCAGATCAAAGAAAACAAATGCTATCAAAATTCCATTCGCTCTTAAAACCAAACGGTTCTTTATTGCTTGATGTGTATTCCTTGAATGTGTTTGATCAAAGAGAAGAATCAGCAACCTATGAGCTCAATCAGTTATTTGGATTTTGGTCACCGGAAGACTATTATTGTTTCGTGAATATATTCAAGTATGAAAATGAAAAAGTAATGCTTGATAAGTACACAATTTTCGATCAGACAAGCAAACGACAAGTTTACAACTGGCTACAATATTTCAGCAAAGATTCACTTACAAAAGAATTTGAGGAGAGTGGATTTAAGATTGAGGAATTCTATTCAGATATTGCAGGTATGACCTTCACTCCTGACTCACAAGAGATGGCTGTTGTAGCAATGAAAATATAGTAGTTTCGAGTAGCTTATCAGCTTGAACTGGTAGGGTGGCTCAGGGCTTGCCCTGGGTTTCTCTCTCTTCAGCATTTTTACTACCAATTCATAGTTGATTATGAATCGTACCCGTTTGGTATGAAGAATAGATTTGTATCAAATGCAAGCGTCGGTTCACACCCTCGGCAGAGCCGAGTGCAAGAACCAACGCAACTTTCAAGAGGCCGAAAATGCTGTCGGATGGTCTCCTCCTGTAGCTACATCCCCCACAAACACCATCAAATCACTACAACGACCTTTTTTTTGCACGAGCAAAGCCAATTTGATTTAACAGCATGAGACAAAAGCTGTTAATCGAGAAGGGCTGCCAAGAAGGGCAGGTCTGAAGACGCACCTGACCTACAAGAGAAGAACTACATATTTTGCATTTCAGTTGGTGGGGTAGTGAAGTGTCATCAGAAGTCTGGTTGCAAGCAACCAAACCTACGAAGGCTGTGGGCGACCCCAACTTAAGAGCGGTGTTTGTTCGATAAGAACCCACCTTTCAGGTGGGGTACGGAAGAAGGAAGATTGTATCAAGTTCTAAATTACACGAAAATAGACGGGTGCCCCACCGCTTGCGGTGGGATAAGATTCTTGCAACCACTTCGTAAGCAGTTATGGAAGTAGCATAACGTCTAATTTCAATACGGTCCGAAGGAGGGAAACAGGCAATGCCTGTCACAAAAAAGCGACCGACCTATATAGGCCAGTCGCTTAATAAAATCAAAATCTAAAGCTCAAATACTAACCTTTAACCGCAGCCTTCAGCCAATCTGTGCTGACACTCTTTGGTCTGGTAATCGGACTTCCTAACGCACGGTTGAGTACGAGCTGTGAAAGCATACCCATTGCACGAGAGACCGAGAACAGTACAGTATAGTATTCAAATTCTTTAATACCGTAATGATACAAAAGAGCGCCCGAGCCGGCATCAACATTCGGCCATGGGTTGGCAGCTTTGCCCTGTTCTTTGAGTACCTTTGGTACAATGCGGAAGACACGATCAACTGTCTGGAAGACCGGATCCTTGGCGAGATATTTGCGACCGAATTCATTAAATGCGGTGAAGCGAGGATCGGTGACGCGAAGAACGGCGTGCCCGTAACCAGGAATAACTTTACCGGCATTTAAGGTTTCCCAGGCGTAGTCACGAATCTGTTCCTCTGTTGGAGCACCGTTGAACATCTCCATAGTCTTGAGAACCCAACCCAAACATTCCTGGTTGGCGAGTCCATGAAGCGGACCGGCGAGACCATTGAGTCCGGCCGAAACTGCATAGTAAGGATCAGAAAGAGCCGAACCAACAGTATGACAGGTATTGGCGGAAACGTTTCCACCTTCATGGTCGGAATGCAGAGTTAGATACAGGCGCATCATTTCGGCAGTCTGACCCTTCTTTGGTGCAAGACCTAACATCTTGGCAAAATCGGCACCCCAGTCGAGTTTCTTCGATGGTGCAATCAGGTCACCCTTCTTGTACTTGATGCGATAGATACCGGCAGCGATTGTATGAATCGTGCCGAGAATGCGCATGGAGTCTTCAAGAGCAGGTTCCCAGTAGTCAGCCTTTGTCATACCTTCGGTGTATCTCTTACGGAAGATAGATTCGTTTTCCATAGCCAAAATAGCGGTGTCGAGCATCGCCATCGGATGGGAAGTCTTAGGCATAGCTTTGAGAACTTTCCAAACATACTTAGGAACTTCACCGGAAGCTTTAAGATCTTTCTGGAACAATGCCAGCTCGTCAGCAGATGGATTGGAACCGGTCAAAAGCAGCCAGAAGATTTCTTCTGGTAGTTTGTCCTTGAGTTTCATAATCGGCTTGCCACGAATGATCAAACCTTTATCTGGTTCAACTACAGATGTGTCGCAAACCATTCCTTTTACGCCACGCATTCCACCGATAGCTTGAGCAACTGTAACCTCTGATATTTTTGCCGTCTTGTGGTCGGTCATCAGGGTTTTGCGTTCTTCTCTGAGCTTCGGGATGATGCCAGCCATCTTTTCTTGTAATGTCTTGGCCATCGTAAACTCCTTCGTTAGACGAAATATGTTAAAATGCTACTATCTTTATTACCGTCTTAGATGTGAAATGTTTCACATAGGATCATTATTTTACGAAAGTAATTGAAATTTGTCAAGCGCTTGAAATCGCAGTTATCGGATATTTTTACTGAGGGAAGATCTTATCGGGGTTCAGAATGCCAGAAGGATCAAATATTTCTTTGAAAGCGAGCATTGCTCGAATTGTAGGTGGGTCAAATTCTCTATTGATAAACATTTTTTTGGCAAGCCCGACTCCATGTTCTCCGGTTAGGGTTCCGCCAAGCGAGAGTGTGATCTCAACCAGTTTTTCGATACCTTTTTCAACTTCTGCGAGAACTTCCGGAGTCCCGGATGATGCCAGGAAATTAACATGCAGATTGCCGTCACCGGCGTGACCGTAGGAGTTTATTCTAATAGAACTCTCTTTGTTCAAATCTGCGACAAAATCTACAAGATCAGGAAACTTACTATTGGGAACTACAACATCTTCAGAAATTCGGTATCCGGCGATCTCTTTGGTGGCGTGGGAGAGATTTCTTCTGACTTTCCAGAGACGTTCGATTTTATCCGGATCATTCTCTATACGCAGGAGGGAGGAGTTGTTCTTTTCGCAGAACTGTTTAATTCGATCAACCTGGTTACCGTCTATGCCATCCGAAGTTTCCATGAGCAACAATCCGGCAGCATTTTCAAGACCGTCAATTTTCTCGTATTCATTCACACAGGAGACTGCATCGCCGTCTAAGAATTCCATCACGGTTGGGATGATACCTGATGATGTAATGTCAGAAACTGTCTGAGCGGCATCTTTGGGAGTGCTGAAGGAGGCAAGAATTGTACATCCGGTCTGAGTTGGTTCGATTAATCTGAATTCGATGTCTGTGATAATTGCAAGAGTTCCCTCGGAGGCGATAAACAGATCATTGATTGGGAATGATTGTTTTCCACCAAGTGAACCAGTTCGAATTACAGAGCCATCGGCGAGGACTGCTTCAATTCCAAGCACATAATCTTTGGTGACACCGAACCGTTTACATCTTAATCCACCCGCTCCTTCGGCAACATTTCCGCCGAGGGTGGATTCTTCGAAACTGGCTGGATCGGGAGGGTAGTATAATTTTTCGAGTTTTGCTGCGTCCATGAGTTCACGGGTAATAACACCCGGTCCACAGAGTGCGGTTTTCGCTTCTATGTTTATTTTCAGATGTCTGACATTTTCTGTAGAAAGAACCAGTGCGTCTGGAGCGGGTACACACCCACCCGAGAGGCCGGTGCCGGCACCGCGAGCAGTTATCGGGATAGAATGTTCATGACAGAATTTGACAGCAGCAATAACGTCGTCGCGGGTTTGTGCCATGAAGACCGCACTTACTGGTGCGATGAATTCAGTTGCGTCACGGTCGTATCCTTCAAGCTGGTTGGGAAGAGTGTTAAGTTTTCCACTCTCTTTGAATTCTTTGGTTAGCTTTTCAAGGATAGACTGTTTCATTTAATTATATAACGCTCAATCTGATTTGGTTGATCCACTTGATTTGGCCGGTTTGTTTGAAGTGTCTGACTTTGTTGAGCTCTTTTTATCTGATGTTGATTTCGAGTCAGAATCTTTTGATTTTTTCTCGGCGGGCTTGTCTTTGCTTGCATCGGATTTGTACTGCGAGTTGCGATAGTCGGTCTGGTAGAATCCGGTACCTTTCAAAACAAAACCAGCTCCTCCAGAGATAATCCGTTCTGGCTTCTCTCCGCACTCGGGACATTTCTCGACTGGGTTTTCTATTATTGATTGAAACTCTTCGAAGAAGTGATTACAGCTGGAGCATTTATATTCGTAAGTTGGCATATCTTTCTATCCGTTATTTTTGAAATCTTAAATTGTCAGTTGGGTAGAATAAAGCTGATTCAAGCTAATAATT
>JAUVAR010000192.1 GCA_030591625.1 Candidatus Zixiibacteriota bacterium | reverse complement strand
GGGCTGCGGACAAGTTCAGGTCTCAAACCAGAAGAGAGACCTGACCTACAAGAGAAGAACTGATCTACAAAGAAAAGAATTTTTCATGCCCATTGGACGAAAGCAGGGATTAACGATCAAAACTCTAACGGTCGTGACGGCGCGAAGCGGTAAAACACCCGATGGGTGCGATCCGATAGGAGTAAGACATATATTATATGGCGGAAGGGGTGGGGATCGAACCCACCGGGGACAATGCGATTGCCCCCCACACGGCTTTGAAGGCCGGGGCCGCCACCAGACGACATCCTCTTCCAAGACCAATCTAATCGCTTCCGCCCTGTATGTAAACAGCGATTTATACTCACTTAAAATGGAATTAGCCCTTTTTTCTGATGGTTCTCTTTCTTGCCTCGTCTAAACGTGTAACCTGTGAAAAGCCTTGAAAACAGTGGTGTTACAGACGTTACGGTTGAAGAAATACCCAATATTGACAGAAATTAAGGAGGGTAGAGAGGTCCAAAATTCAGTTATCGCAGTAATATATTTGCACTTATTGCCGATTATTTTAAATATAGAAAAATAAACATTATTAAGTGAGGGGCAGTCCATGAGCGAGAACGCCACCATTAGTACAGACGAAAAAAGCGCTCCAGGAAAGAACAGAAGGCGCGACAAGAACCGTAATAAGTTCAGGATGGAAGCATCTAAGAATCGTATCGAATCAGTTACAAAAAATGAAACTGATTCTAAAGTAGAAAACCGTATAGGGTCAGTTACGAAAAGAGAAACTGAATCACGGCTCGAAAACCGGCTTGAATCAGTTACTAAGAATGAAACTGATACTAAAGTCGAGAACCGTATCGAGTCAGTTACGAAAAGCGAAACTGAATCACGGCTCGAAAACCGTCCACATCAAATCACAAGAGATGGCATTAAATTCGACGACGAAGCGATCAAAGTTCCCGATATGAAGGAACCGGTTGTAAATAAAGCCAAACCGAAAAAGAAAAATCTCAAGATGAGCCGCTCCAATGAGATGAAAGCTCTTCTGGGTGGAGTAACAAGACTAGAACTGCGCAAGAAACGCCTTGCCAAGTCGATAGCTTTTATCTCCAATAAGGGTGGTGTTGGTAAGACTCATATTTCATCAAACATGTCGTTCTGTCTGGCTCGTTCAGGGAAGCAGGCATTGTTGATCGATCTTGATCTTGGCAATTCCGATGTTACCAACAAGCTTGGATTCTATTGCGATAATACTATCGTCGATATGATTCAAGGCAAAGCAAAGCATGATGATTTGATTTATAACACGCCTCATGGTTTTGATATGATTGCGGGTGAGTCAGGTAACTTAAAGTTAGCTAACCTTACTCCTGCGCAGAAAAATAGATTTATCAAAACGTTCAAAGATACAAGTACTGATTATGATTATGTAATCTACGACCTTCAGGCAGGACTTGGATCAACCACCCTTGATTTTGCTTTGGCTCAGGACTTTCAGGTTGTAGTAACAACGCCTCAAGATATAGTTGCTGGGTACTCATGTCTTAAGGCTGCATTCCAGCGTTTTCAGGAGATAGAAAAGAAATTATCTCGTTCTGATAAGTCTTACAAACAACGCAAAATATTCAGACCATTCCTGATTATCAATCAGGTAGCAAATTTCGATGAAGGTCGTCATTTGTTTGAGAAGATTTATCATGTCGTCAGACAGAATCTGATCGGTGAAGATGACTACTCTATTGATCTGCACCTTCTTGGAGTAGTAACTGCCGATAATGGTCGAATTCGTGAGGCCGAGCTCAAGCACTTCCTCTATTCTGCCGAATATGGTGCTTCTCATACTGGCCAATGTTTTGATTTTCTTGTACAGAACCTGGTCAATTACAAAGATCCAAACGGGATGTCTTTCACCGGAAAGATCAAACGCTTCTTTGATATTTTCATGAAATCTGTCAACGAAACAAAATACGCTCGTTAAGATCAGTATATTAGTTTATAACGAAGCCGGGATGTCGATTGATGTTCCGGCTTTTTCTATTTATAGTCGCTTTCTGCGTTTAGCAGCGATTTGTAATTGACTTTGAGCGCAATCTGATGCAGAATTGCGTTATGCCTGATCTAAGACTAAACTCCCCTTTGCAATATGTAAAAGGTGTCGGTCCACGCAAAGCGGAACTCCTTGCAAAATACGGACTAAAATCTGTTCATGATATGCTTCTGTATTTTCCACGCGAATACTTGGATAGAACGTCAGTTGTTCCAATTTCTGAGTTGAAAACAGATCAACCGGCTACAATTATTGGAGTTGTAAAAGCACACGGCATTCTCTATGGCAAGCGCAGACGTTACGAAGTTATCTTGGAAGATCAGGGGTCCGCAATATCACTTCTGTTTTTCTCTGGAATAAAATATTGGGAGCGGTTGTTCAAGAAAGGACAGGTCTTTGCCGCGTCGGGGACTGTTACATATTTTCAGGGGTATCAGATAATTCATCCCGATCTTGAACGGCTTGAAGATGACACCGATAAAATGGTTCATGCGGGGAGGATCATTCCTGTCTATCCCCAGACTGCCGAACTTACCAAAATGGGCTTGTCGAGCAAGAGCATAAGAAGAATTACATCATTTATATTTGAACATCTCAAAGAGAAAATCGACGACCCTGTTCCACCGGAGAATTGTTCTAAATTTTCATTACTATCGCTTGACCATGCGATCCGACAGATTCATTACCCCGATGATCGTACTATTATTGAAAAGTGTCGTCGCCGACTGGCCTTTGATGAACTGCTCGAACTTCAGTATGTAATTATTCAGAGCAAGCTGACAAAGTCGAAGCTAACCCGCAGTTGTACGTTTGGTGAACCGGCGGAGAGGTTGAGTCAGTTTAAGGAAGACCTTAGTTTTGAATTGACGGCGGCTCAGAAGCGGGTTATTCGAGAGATATTTGATGATCTTCATAGAGAACAACCGATGTCACGTTTACTTCATGGCGATGTGGGATCAGGAAAAACAATAGTTGCTATTATTGCGGCGTTGTTTGCATCGGAGAATAATTTACAAACTGCGTTTATGGCTCCGACTGAAATTCTTGCCGCGCAACATTACCGCAATTGGAGTGAACCGCTTGAGAAATTGGGAGTAAGATGCGGGTTGTTGACGTCGTCGATTGGAGCAAAGAAAAAGAGAGAAGTGGCACAATTGTGTGCCGATGGTGAGATTGATATACTGTTTGGTACTCATGCGCTGATTTATGATTACGTTGCATTTGAGAAATTAGGTTTGGTAATTATCGATGAACAACATCGGTTTGGAGTAGAACAACGTGGCAGGCTTTTCGCCAAAGGTAATAATCCTGATCTGCTTGTTATGACTGCAACACCTATTCCGAGGACTCTTGCGTTAACCGTGTATGGTGATCTTGATATTTCGACTATTGATGAACTTCCTCCCGGACGGAAACCTATTCGCACAGTCTGGCGATCTGAGGATGCTCGTCCCAAAGTTTATGAGTTCATTAAGGATGAAGTGAAGTCGGGGGGGCAGGTTTATGTACTTTATCCGTTGATCGAGAAATCCGAACGGGTAGAACTTGAAAATGTAGAAGATGCTTTTGAACAGCTTTCAAAAAATGAATTGAAAGAGGTCAGGCTGGCGATGGTGCATGGTCGTACTAAGACTGCTGAGCGGGATGAAATCCTAAAGCGTTTTCGTGATGGTGAGATTGACGTTCTCTTAGCGACAACCGTGATCGAAGTCGGGATAGATAATCCGAATGCATCAATAATGATGATTGAACATGCGGAACGATTTGGTTTGGCCCAACTCCATCAGTTGCGTGGTCGGGTTGGACGTGGTGAACGGAAATCGACTGTAATTGCGATAGCACATTATCCTCTTTCAGATATAGCAAAAAAACGTCTTCAGTATTTCTGTGACTCCGATGATGGCTTTAGTATTGCCGAGGCTGATCTCGAACTGCGAGGTCCGGGAGAAATTTATGGCCTCAAGCAGTCGGGTCTGCCAGAATTGAGAGCGGCTAACTTTTGGAAAGACCGTGATCTTCTGGAGGAATCGAGAAAAATTGTAAGCAGGCTCTCAGAATCACAAAACCGGCTTGACTCACCCGATCAGAAATTGTATAACTGGTTAATAGAAAATGCTAAGCGACGTAACCTCTCACTCGGTGGAGGCTAAGTCGCCCCTGTCTTGAATTAGAAAGGAAAGTCAAAATGACTGATCCAGCCGGAAAATATGATATGCAGTTTTATCAGCTTGTTATCTCATTGCATGCAGCAGCTATGCAGCAGATGGGGAAAATTGCAAACCCGTTTAGTGGCCAGGTCGAACGTGATCTGACTCAGGCGCAGGCTTCGATAGGTATGCTCGAAATGGTTCAGAAAAAGACCGACGGGAATCTGACCGAAGATGAAAAGAAGCTGATTGATCATGTAATTTATGAATTGAGAATGAATTACGTCGAAGAAGAGAAAAAAGGGCCGGATGCCCCACCCGAAGCAAAACCAGATGAAGTAGATGGAGCAAGTGCAAAGGAATCTGACAATACCGGGACAGAAACATCTGAATCGACTGAAAAATGAGTCCCGAATGAGTCTTTTGGGGCTCTTTGGGAGTAAAAAGAGAGTGGAAACAATAGAGACGGCCAATCAATGCATTGATAGGGAATATGCTTTGATCCTGGTCGCCCCAAGCTTATATTGAAAGTGATTGAAACGGTTGTATTACTTCCAGTTACGGCAATTATGAAATTAGATCAGTTAATTAAAACATTCGGACGGAATATCGAAATCGGTAAAGAGCTTGCTCCCCTTACGTCCTACAAGACAGGTGGATGTGCGAAGTATTTTGTGTCGGTTGAGTCTGAAGATGAAGCAATTCGTGCTGTAAATGGTGCTCGCAAGTTAGAATTGCCATTTTTCCTCATTGGAGGTGGCTCGAATCTTCTTATTTCTGATGATGGTTTTGATGGGTTAATTATCAAAGTTAATTTACTCGGATTCGAACATATTGCTCCGGATCAGATTTCTGTAGGAGCAGGCGAAGAGTTGACCGATCTGGTTCAGTTTGCGACAGGTAAGTCGTTGAGTGGGCTTGAGTTCCTTGCTGGAATATGGGGCTCGGTTGGAGGTGCGATTTATGGCAATGCAGGTGCGTTTGGAGGAGAAATCTCTGATGCCCTATGCGAAATCAGCCTGATTGACACAAATGGCAACCTTAAGAAAGTAAAACCAGATTATTTGGAATTTGGCTATAGAGACTCAATTCTGAAGCAAAATGGTGAAATTGTTGTGCGATCTAAATTCAAGCTGAAAGTTACCACTAAATCGGTAATTGCCACCCGGGTAGCGGAAATTCTCAAGATGCGAGAGGGAAAACACCCCGGTGTGGGAGAGAATTCAGCAGGTTGTTTCTTTAAAAATATCCCCGATCCGAGCCAGCCACATGGCAAATTGGCTGCTGGAAAGTTGCTTGAAGAGGCGGGTGTGAAAGAATTGTCGGT
>JAUVAR010000082.1 GCA_030591625.1 Candidatus Zixiibacteriota bacterium | reverse complement strand
GTGATGGCGGTCGAAAATCTGTATTCGCATTATGCTCATCCGACAACTGCAATTATTATGGGTCATGCGCGAGGTGTTATGTTTTTGGCGGCTGCTGAGGCTGGTATTAAAGTAAGTGAATATGCTGCTACTCGTGTTAAGAAATCATTGACCGGAAATGGGCAAGCCACCAAAACTCAAGTTCAGCAGATGGTTAAATCTATTCTGTCGCTTGGAGAATTGCCCGAGCCGAATGATGTTGCTGATGCGATAGCGATAGCTGTTTGTCATGCCAGAGTAGAAGAAAAGGGAGAGACTTTAAGATCATGATAAGCAGGCTCAAAGGTAAATTGATTAGTGTAATTGCTCAAAAGGCACTTGTTGATAACCAGGGGATTTCATACGAAGTGCAACTTCCATCAGCCCTGGCGGACAAATTGGCCGGAAATGGTTATAAAGATACTGATGTAACGTTTGATACGATTTATTATATCGAAGCGGGTGATCGCAAATCGAATCACTTTCCACGATTGGTTGGATTTACTGATCCTATTGATCGTGAGTTTTTCTCGCTGTTTACACAGGTACCCGGTTTGGGTGTCAAAAAAGCTCTCAAGTCGTTGATATTACCAATAAATGAAATAGCTACCGCAATCGAAAACAAAGATGCGGGCCGTCTGAGTAAACTCCCCGGAGTAGGAGCAAGACTGGCAGAGAAGATTATAGCCGAGCTTCATGGTAAAACAGCCAAGTATGCGCTTTCTAAAAGTGATGAACCGCTTGCTTCGGTTACCAAAAGTAACAAGACTCCACTTGCCGATGAGGCGATGCTTGTGCTCACACAGCTTGGGTATTCTGAACAGGAAGCAGACAAAATGATTGAATTGGGTGTAAAGGCTAATCCGAAATTATCCAGAGTCGAAGATTTGATAACTGAGATTTTTAAGGCTGAACAGTCTGGAGCTATGCTTAAATGACCCGCGAAAGAATTGTCTCAGGTGACGAAGTATCTCCCAATGAGGATTTAGCGCAGTTTTCGTTACGTCCGCAGTCGATCTCTGAGTATGTGGGGCAGAGGGAGTTACGCGAAAAACTTAGAGTGTTAATTGAGGCAGCGAAAGGTCGCAATGAACCGGCTGAGCATATTCTCTTTTATGGTCCTCCCGGGTTAGGCAAGACAACTCTCGCTCATATTATAGCCAAAGAGATGGATGCCAGAATTATCGCAACCTCGGGACCATCACTACAGAAGGCAGGTGATTTGATGGGGATTTTGACAAATCTCCGTGAGGGTGATGTCCTTTTTATCGATGAAATACACAGGCTTTCGGCTACAATTGAAGAATTTATTTATCCGGCGATGGAAGATTTCAAAGTTGATTTCGTTGTTGATAAGGGTGCGTTTGCAAAAGTTATTAATATTCCGTTGAAACGGTTTACTTTGGTTGGTGCAACAACCCGCGCCGGGATGCTCTCGGCACCGTTTCGGGATAGGTTTGGACTATATTATCATATCGATTTCTATCCTCCTGATGAGATAAAAGAGATTGTGATTCGCTCGGCGGCACTTCTTGATATAACTATTGATGATGAGGCAGCTATGCTTGTGGCAGGTCGCTCTCGTGGGACTCCCCGGATTGCTAATCGGTTGCTTCGCAGAGTTAGAGATTATGCGGCTGTGAAAGCCGACGGCTTGATTAATGCAGAGATATCGGGTAAAGCTTTGGATGCCGAAGGAGTTGATTCGGCGGGACTTGATACACTTGATCGTAAATTGCTGAAAGTTATAATCGAATATTACAAGGGTGGTCCGGTTGGTATTGAAGCTCTTGCTGCTACTTTGAGTGAAGAGTCAGATACGCTGGTTGATATGGTCGAGCCGTATTTATTGAAGATAGGTTTCTTGCAACGGACAAAGCGAGGTCGTATGGTTTCGGAAAAGGCGACTTCGCATCTTGGGTTAACGCTCCCATCGGGAGGTTCTCAACAGTCGTTTCTCAGGTAGAGCTTGAGTTTTGTAACTGGAGGTTATTTGATATGTCAGACGATCAGATAAAGTTGTTAATAGAATCTATGACCGATGGGTTGGATAAGTCTGACCCTAAAGCTGTCAAAATAGTTAATGAGCTGGCAACTGAGACTTTGAAATTCAGAGATAAACTTCATGATGAAAACGGGTTTGTATTAACTGTTGGTGATGTAAGAGTAGCTTTGGATGCGCTCGATATAATGGTAAAAACATCAATTATGCCAATAGGTCTGAGCGATGAACAGAAAGCTCTGGTTCAGATTCTTTTCGATAAGCTTACGCTTTTTCAATAACTAACTTCAAACGATATAATTTCACCGATGGATATTTCAGAATTTGATTACGATCTTCCTGAGCACCTGATTGCCCAGACTCCAAGTCGAAGGAGAGACCGATCACGTCTGCTTGTTTTTGATCGCAAGACTGAAAAGACTAATCATTTGAAGTTTAGTAGTATTGAGTCTTTCTTAAAAAAGGGTGATGCGCTAATTGTTAATAATACCAAAGTGTTCAAAGCCAGATTGTTGGGTAATCGAAAGACCGGAGCTTTAGTTGAAATTCTTCTCGCTCGATTAGTTGATAGTGCATATGGTGAGCTTTGGGAAGGGATGGCACGTCCGAGCAGAAGATTGAAAGTTGGAGAAGATATAATATTCGACCAGAAGCATCATCTTGAATTAGTGAAAGAGATTGGTGAAGGAAGATGGCAGGTCAGGTTTGAATCTTCGCAGGTGCGACAACGTATTGTGCAGAAATTTGGGAAGGTACCATTGCCGCCATATATTTCAAGATCAACGGTGCCATCGGATCTAAGACGTTACCAGACTGTTTATGCTTCGGATGAAAAGCAGGGTGCGGTTGCTGCGCCGACGGCCGGGTTTCATTTTACACCATCACTGTTAAGTTCGATTGAAGCCTTTGGTGTGTCAGTTATTCCGCTTACGTTGCATGTAGGACCGGGGACATTTCGTCCGGTGCAGGTTGATAATATTGCAGATCATGCGGTCGATCCTGAATTTGCCGAGATAACTAAAGAGTCGGCACATGCGATTAATCGGGTACATGACAAAGGTGGAAAGCTGTTTTCGGTCGGGACAACTTCGGTGCGGACACTCGAATCGGCTAAAGTCAAAAATGGTGAGATTATGCCGTTTGCGGGGTTGACTGATCTGGTTATCAGGCCGGGATATAAATTTAAGAATTTCGACCATTTATTGACTAATTTTCATCTGCCCAGATCATCCCTTTTGCTTTTAGTGGCAGCATTTGCGGGTCACAAGAATATTCTTGATCTTTACAAGCTCGCTATAGCAGAAGAATACAGATTTTACAGCTATGGTGACGCTATGTTGTTGCTGTAAAAAGCTATGCATTAAATAGTAACGCTATAAATAGCTCGCTATTATCAATAGCTCGATATTATTAATAGCTTTCACGGAGTTCCATACTCTGATATATTCGCCCTGATGAAAACAATAGCTTTAATAATGGCCGCAGGCCTCTCACGCCGGTTTGATGGCTCAGTACCTAAACAGTTTGTCAAATTGTGTGGACAGCCAGTTCTTGCTCATACAATCAATAGGTTTGAGAGGGCTGAGACAGTTGATGCTGTAATCATTGTAACAACTGCTGACCGTGTTGAGCATATCAAGAATGATATTGTCAAAGTGTATAAATATGAAAAAGTTATTGATGTTGTTGTTGGCGGTGAGAGTCGTCAGGAATCTGTCAGACTGGGACTGCAAGCTATTCCTGATTCATTTGATTTGGTTGCGATTCAAGATGGTGCCAGAATTATGACTCGTAGTTCAGACATCGATAAGGTGAATAGAGTTGCACAAAAAACAAAAGCAGCGATGCTTGCGATACCTATGTCAGATACTGTCAAACGAGTGAATGATATGAAAATTATAGAGACTGTTGATCGGGCTGATCTTTTTCTCGCCCAGACTCCGCAGGTTTTTGAACGCGAGGCGATTCTATCGGCTCATTTAAGTAATGCGGATTCGAAAATTGTAACTGATGATGCATCGCTGGTGGAACAGTCTGGTACAATAGTGACAATTGTTGTTCCTGAATATCCTAATCCAAAAATAACGACAAAGAATGATTTCGAAATCATTGAGTTAATACTCAGGAAGGAGAAGAATGCCTGAACTGAGAGTTGGTAATGGTTTTGATGTGCACCAGTTGGTAACTGATCGTCCGCTTATATTAGGTGGAATTAAGATTGAACATACTCATGGTCTTTTGGGGCACTCAGATGCAGATGTTTTGCTGCATGCGATTTCTGATGCGCTGCTTGGAGCTATGGGGTTACCTGATATTGGGCAGCAGTTTCCACCGGATGATGAATCGTTCCGTGATGCCGACTCAGGAGAGCTATTAAAAGTAATTCTGAAGTTAGCTCGTGAAGCTGGTCTTGTTTCAATTCAGAATATTGATGCTATAGTTATGGCCGAACGTCCCAAGATTAATCCTCACGTAATGGCAATGCGGGAACGTATCGCAGGAATTCTGGAAATTGAACCTAAGCGTATATCTATCAAAGCAACAACTACCGAGAAGCTTGGGTTTGTCGGTAGAGAAGAGGGGATAGCGGCTCAGGCTGTCTGTCTAATTAAGATCAATGACTGAATCGTTAACAAAGATAAATGAATATCTCGATCTGCTTTTTTCGGTAGGGCCGATTGCTGTCTATCTCGTTGTATTGGCGGCTTGTTTTATAGAAAATATATTTCCACCATTTCCTGGGGATACATTCATTGTTGCTTCTGGCGGCTTAGCTGCCGTTGGCAGACTCGATATTTTTGTTTCAATGATTGTCGTTGTTGCCGGAGGATTATCTTCGGTTATGTTGATTTATACATTCGGACGAAAACGAGGGCGAGATTTCTTTGTAAGAAAGAATTATAAATATCTTTCGTGTGATGATATAAACAAGATGGAACATTCATTTGCCAAACATGGAGCATGGATTTTGATCGGCTCAAGATTTGTTGTGGGTGCGAGATCGGCTCTTGCGTTGGTTGCGGGTATAGGAAATTATCCATCTAAGAAGATGCTGCTCTTTTCGTTTGTGTCGTACATTTTATTTTCATCTCTACTGATGTATATAGGTTTCAAGCTGGTTGAAAATTTCGAGCAGATAGCATACTATTTCACCACATACAATATGATTGCATGGCCGTTAGTAATTGCCGGTATACTCTTTTGGGTTGTTCGGAAAGTTCGTGAGAATCGCGGGGAGACGGCAGAATGAAAATAATGCTTCTTGCCGGAGGAAGTTCATCCGAACGTGAAGTCTCGTTTACATCAGGAAAAGCTATCTTTGATGCGCTCTCAAATTTGGGACATAGTGTGAATGTGATCGACCCCTCAAGTGGACAATCGATTCTTGATGAATCAGGTGGCTATCCTGAAGTATTACCCAAGCTGACAAAAACTGACAGCAATGATGTTGATGTTTTGAAAGCGATGTTCACGAATGAAACAGTAAGTGAATGCAATCTTGTTTTCCTCGCACTCCATGGTGGTGATGGAGAGAATGGGAAAATTCAGGCGCTCTTGGATCAGATAGGTGTGAAATATACTGGTTCATCTTCGGTTGCATCGGCTAAGGCGATGGACAAAGCTAGTTCGAAAGATATGTTCAGATCGATTGATGTGCGTACTCCTGAATTTGAATTGTTTTGTTCGATGGATATTGGACATATTGAAGAATATACCGAACAAATTACTGCGAAATTTTCATTTCCTCTGATAATCAAGCCAAACTCTGGTGGTTCGACAGTCGGGTTGACTTGTGTGAAGAATCCGAATGAAATACCTGATGCCCTCAAACTTGCTGCTTTGGAAGATTCAGATGTATTAGTCGAACAGTATATCAAGGGACGAGAACTAACTGTAGCGGTAGTTGGCAGGCGACCATTCTCGGTTGTGGAAATTATACCAAAAAATGAACTCTACGACTATGAAGCTAAATATACCAAAGGTATGTCAGAATATATTGCTCCTGCAGAAATTAATGCCGGACTGGCTCAAGCTTTGAGAGATGATGCTGTCAAAGTGTGTGAGAAAGTTGGGACTAGGGGTTTGGCGAGAGTAGATTTTATTTGGATTAAAGAGAGAGAGTATTATTGTCTTGAAGTGAATACTTTGCCGGGTTTGACTTCGCTATCGCTTGCACCTATGTCGGTCGGATGTGAAGATGTTAGTTTTAAACAATTGGTCAAAATGATAGTAGAGTCGGCAAAATGAAGAAGGATTATTCGATTGGATAAAATAAAACCGAAAGCTGTTATTTTCGACCTGGGGTCAACGTTGATTGAATACGAAGCAACACCGTGGGATGAGCTTGGGAAGATATGTGTTGCGGCAGCAAGAAAGAGCATGATAAAAAAAGGATGTGAGCTTCCCGATGAAGAGACATTCCATGCTGAATATAATAAAGTGAGAGATCGTTTTCGTAAATTTGCACGCAAAGATTTGATCGAGTGGGATGTTTCTCAGGTTGCTGCCGAGCTTTTCAAGAAACTTGGCGTCAATGGTGATGAGAAACTGGCCGATCAATTTTTTGATGCATACTATAAACCTGTCGCCAAACAGTTAACTGTCTATGATGATTCTGTTGCAACTTTGAAGAGAATAAAAGATGCAGGTATAATAGTCGGCTTGATTTCGAATACTATATTTCCGGAACGAGCGCATCATGAGGAGCTAAGGAGATTTGGGCTTTCGGAATTCTTTAATTTCAAAATATTTAGTTCTACCTTCAGACTACGCAAACCGCATCCTGATATTTTCTATAAGGCGGTCAATCTGGCCGGATATGCGCCTGCTGAGTCAGTTTATATAGGTGACCGCTATCTTGAGGATGTGCAGGGTCCAAACGGTATTGGAATGCACTCGATATTGAAAGTAAAGGCAGGACGTGAGTATCCCGACAAAATGCCCGATGCAAAACGACGGGTCGATACTCTTGAGGAACTGTTTGAACATATAGAGGTTTAAGCTCACAGTGTAACCGCATGAGTGATTTGCAAGAATCACACCCTTTGAATATTTAGCCACGAGGTATTAAATTGGATAGAACAGAATTACTACTTAAAGAGATAACCGAAGCAAACGGTGTCTCAGGATACGAAACCGATGTCAGAAATATTATGGCTCGCGAACTCGAACCACTTTGTGAGTCAATTGAGTCTGATAATGCGGGGTCAGTTTATGGTGTAAAGCCGGGTACGTCGGACTCACCACGCGTGATGGTCGTTGGTCATCTTGATGAAATCGGATTCATGGTAAAAGGATTCACCGCAGAAGGATATATTAAGTTCCTTCCGCTTGGTGGCTGGTGGGGTCATGTAGCGCTTGGCCAGAGAATGCGGATTATAACATCCAAGGGACCGGTTTTGGGAGTCGTTGGATCAAGACCACCACATGTGTTGGAACCAGAAGAACGCAAGAATGTACTCGCAATAAAAGATATGTTCATTGATGTCGGTGTGCAGGAGAAGTTTGACCCCCGCAAAAAACTCGGTATCAAGATGGGTGATCCTATCGTTCCTGATTCTGAATTCAGAATTATGGGTAATAAAAAGATGTATATGTCGAAGGCGTTTGACAACCGTATGGGTTGCGCGGTCGCTATCGAAGTTGCTCGTAAATTGCAAAAAGTAAAACATCCTAATACATTGCTTGCAGCTGGTTCTGTTCAGGAAGAAGTAGGACTCAGAGGAGCGCAGACTATCGCTCATGCAGCCGAGCCGGATGTTTGTATCGTATGTGATACAGGAATTGCTCTTGATGTACCGCCGGATGGATTCAAAGTTGAAGAAAAAATAGGCTCCGGACCGGGTGTATTTCTATATGATGCTGGTATGATCCCAAATCGCAAATTGCTCGATTTGGTTCTTCGTACTGCCGAACAGAAGAATATTCCAATTCATCTGACCTCAATGGAACGTGGCGCAACCGATGGTGGCCGGATTCATATGAGTCGGGCAGGAGTTCCTTCTATAGTTATTGGCCCACCGGTACGATATATACATAGTCACAACTCTGTTATGAATCGGACCGATTTTGACAATACGGTTAAACTGATAACAGAAGTAGTTAAGAAGCTTGATGAAAGCAAAGTCGATGAGATGACAAAAGGATAAGACAACATGGCCTTGATGTTTCGAAATACGCTTACGAATAAAAAAGAGGAATTCATTCCTATAGAGCCGGGTAAGGTTGGACTCTACACTTGTGGACCGACTGTTTACAATTTTGCTCATGTCGGGAATTTTCGTGCTTATATGTTCGAGGACCTGCTCAGACGATTCCTGAAATTCAAAGGATTCGATGTCACCCAGATTATGAATCTGACTGATATCGATGACAAAACAATTCGTGATTCTCAAGCTGAGGGGATAACACTCAAGGAATTTACTGCGAGATATATCAAGGCGTTTTTCGAAGATTTAGATACGCTCGGAATCGAACGAGCCGAAGAATATCCGGCTGCGACTGATCATATTCCTGAAATGGTTGAAATTATCAAGAAGTTGGTTGCAAATGGCCTCGCTTACGAAAGTGATGGAAGTTACTACTTCAGGATTTCTGCATTCAAAGATTATGGCAAACTTGCTAATCTCGATATGTCCGGTTTGAAAGCAGGTGCTCGTGTAGCCTCGGATGAATACGAGAAAGACTCTGTCTCTGATTTTGCCCTTTGGAAAGCATGGTCAGAAGAAGATGGTGATGTTTTCTGGGAGACAGAAATCGGTAAAGGTCGTCCGGGTTGGCATATTGAATGTTCTGCGATGTCCACCAAATTATTAGGAAATCATTTTGATATCCATACAGGTGGGATCGATAATATGTTCCCGCATCATGAAAATGAAATCGCTCAAACCGAAGGTGCAACGGGCGAAAAGTTTGTCAACTATTGGATGCACTGCGAGTATCTTATTGTTGAGGGACGCAAAATGTCCAAGTCGATGGGGAATTATTATACTCTCCGTGATTTGACCGATAAAGGATATTCGGGTAAGGCAGTTCGTTATCTTCTGCTCGCATCTCATTATAGAGCGCAGTTGAATTTTACGTTTGATGGCCTGAGTGCTGCATCTTCATCGCTTGAACGCTACAATGATTTTGTTAATAATCTTGAAGCTTATGGCGGGGGAGAGTCGGATGGTTCCTCAAAGTCTGCAATCGATAAGATGCTAACAGGTTTTGAGGCTGCATTAGATGATGATTTGAACATATCTGGTGCGCTTGGAGCGATCTTTGACTTCATTCGTGAAATAAATTCGCTCAGAGATGAGGGCAAACTGTCGATAGAAGATCGTGACAGCGTGCTTGAGGCGATGGCCAGAGTTGATACAGTTTTGAATTTCCGTTCTGAGAAGGGCGTGCTTGATTCAGATATTGAGGAAATGATTGTCAAACGTAATGAAGCCCGAAAAGCGCGGGATTTTGCACTTTCTGACAAGATTCGGGATGATCTGATAGAGATGGGAATTTTCTTGGAAGATACTCCTGACGGGGTTCGTTGGAAGCGAAAAGTATAAAAATTTATAAATAGGACCGAGCTTAAATATTCCTATTGACTATTTGGTTCAATTTCCTATTTTAGCCATTCTTGTAAGCCGGCTTAGCTCAGTTGGTAGAGCAGCTGATTTGTAATCAGCAGGTCCTCAGTTCGACCCTGGGAGCCGGCTTT
>JAUVAR010000310.1 GCA_030591625.1 Candidatus Zixiibacteriota bacterium | reverse complement strand
TGATCTTGGTATTGCATCGGTTGCGGTCTATTCCGAATGTGACAAGACTGCATACCATGTTCGCATGGCCGATGAAGCAGTGTATGTCGGAAAGTCACCATCATCCGAATCGTATCTTGTGCAAGACAATATTATTGCTGCCGCCAAACAGACCGGCGCCGATGCGGTTCATCCTGGGTATGGTTTCTTAGCTGAAAATGCTGTTTTTGCAAAACGTTGTACCGATGAGGGATTGATATTTATAGGTCCCAAACCTGAGACTATCCTACAACTCGGTGACAAATTACAAGCCCGTGAAATTGCAATCAAAGCAGGACTTCCCGTTGTACCCGGTACGAATATCGACTCAGATGACAGCGCAACAGTATTGGCGAAGGCAAAAAATATCGGATTCCCAATTCTCGTGAAAGCTGCCGCGGGTGGTGGTGGCAAAGGGATGAGGGTTGTAAATGTTGAAAGTGAATTCGACGAAGCACTCACCTCGGCAGCCAACGAAGCACGTTCGGCGTTTGGTGATGATCGTGTATTCATTGAAAAATATATCAGCAAGCCAAGGCATATAGAAATTCAAATACTGTGTGACACACATGGTAATTGTTATTATCTGGGCGAACGAGAATGTTCGATCCAGAGACGTCATCAAAAAGTTATTGAAGAATCTCCCTCCCCGATTATGACAGAAGAACTGCGTACCCGCATGGGGGAGGCGGCAGTGAATATTGCACGTACGTCTGGTTACATAGGTGCAGGCACGGTCGAATTCTTAGTCGATGAAGATAGGTCGTTCTATTTCCTTGAGGTCAATACTCGTCTGCAGGTTGAACATCCGGTGACAGAAATGGTCACTGGGTTTGATTTGGTCAAAGAACAAATTGCAGTAGCCGAAGGGAATGAACTCAATCTCAAACAATCTGATATCAAAATGTCTGGTCATGCGATTGAATGTCGTATCTATGCCGAGGACCCATGCGAGGGATTTGCGCCTTCGACCGGATTGTTGCGCAACTATAGGTTGCCTTCTGGCCCCGGTGTGCGAGTTGATGCCGGTGTTGTTATCTTCAACGAAATTCCAATTTACTATGATCCAATGATCTCGAAGCTTGTTGCATGGGGCAAAGATCGCAACGAAGCTATCGCACGTATGCAGCGTGCACTGATGGAGTATCGGATCTCGGGAGTGAAGACAACGATATTGTTTCATCGTGTTGTACTTTCCAACAAACGATTTATCGATGCTGATTTTACAACAAAATTCTTAGAAGAAGAATACCCCGATAATAATTATACGCTACTTGATGATGAAACAGCTATGGAGGCAGCGATTGCTGCCGCAATAGACAAATTTACAACTGAACGTAAAATCATTCTCGATAACAAGAACAATCAAAGCAAGATGTCCGGTTGGAAACTGAATCATCGTCGTACCTCTCGTGGTCAATTCGGGGGGAGTCGCTGATGGCCCGTTATCAAGTTGAAGTAGGTGGAAGAACCTACGACATTACAGTTGAGTATCAGTCCGAAAAATATAAAGTCACAGTTGGTGACAAGACACATCTGGTTGAACAAAATCGTCTGACTTCCTCACGTTCGGTTTTACTGATTGGAAATCATGCGCTTGAAGTTGATGTTCGTCCGAATGGTACACCTGGCGAACAGGAAGTCTTTTTCAAAGGGCAAGAAATTCCTGTGCGTATCGAAGATTACAATCTGGCACAACTGCGAAAAACTGCCGGATTGAAATCAGGACCTGCTGTCGAAAAGAAACTTCGCGCACCAATGCCTGGTCTCGTTATTGGTCTCAAGATAGAAGTTGGTCAGACTGTCAAAACAGGTGATCCTTTAGTTGTTATTGAGGCGATGAAAATGGAAAATATTATCAAAGCAAAAGCTGACGGTGTTGTGAAATCGATCATTGTACAAGCAGGCCAGACGATTGAGAAGAATGAAGTAATTCTGGAGTTCGAATAATGGCGGACGACAAACGTTACACTACTGACAATATCGAAATTCCAGTTGTCGCTGACAAAAACAACTCGAGTCCAAAGAATGAATTGAATGCCCCGGGCCAGTATCCATTCACTCGTGGTATCTATCCAAAGATGTATCGTTCACGCCTTTGGACAATGCGCCAGTACGCCGGGTTTGGAACAGCCGAGGAATCGAATAAAAGATTTAAGTACTTACTCGAAAAAGGGCAAACAGGTTTATCGGTAGCTTTCGATCTGGCAACACAAATTGGTTATGATTCGGATCATCCCATGGCCGCGGGTGAAGTTGGACGGACAGGTGTTGCGATCAGTTCATTGGCCGACATGGAAACTCTGTTCGATGGCATCCCGCTTGACAAAGTATCAACGTCGATGACGATAAATTCGACGGCCGTTATATTGCTTGCGATGTATATCGCTCTTGGCAAAAAACAAGCGGTAGCCTCATCGCAATTGTCAGGTACGATTCAAAATGATATCCTCAAGGAATTCATTGCTCGCGGGACGTATATTTATCCGCCGGGTCCATCGATGCGGATCATTACCGACATTTTCAAATATGCTGCAGAACATTTACCCCGTTTTAATACAATATCAATTTCAGGTTATCATATTCGTGAAGCTGGTGCGACTGCAGCTCAGGAAGTTGCGTTTACTCTTTCGAATGGTATCGCTTATGTTAAGGCGGCTATTGCTGCAGGATTGGAAATCGATATATTTGCTCCGCGCCTTTCGTTCTTCTTTGCCTGTCACAATGACCTGTTTGAAGAGGTCGCAAAGTTTCGTGCCGCGCGACGAATCTGGGCGCGAATTATAAAGGAACAATTTGGTTCCAAAGATGAACGTTCAATGCTCCTGCGTTTCCACACACAAACTGGCGGTTCAACTCTTACCGCACAACAGCCTGAGAATAATATCGCCCGAACGACGATTCAGGCCCTTGCTGCAGTTCTTGGTGGAACACAATCGTTGCATACAAATTCGTTCGACGAAGCTCTTGGCTTACCAACTGAGAAAGCGGCAGAGATTGCGCTTCGAACACAACAGGTGATTGGTTTTGAATCTGGTGTTACAAATTCTGCCGATCCCCTTGGTGGGTCGTACTTCGTTGAGACAATGACTGATCGTATGGATGATAAAGTTCGTGAGATCATGGCTGATATCGAAAAACGTGGTGGTTCTATCGCCTGTGTTGAATCGGGATATTTTAAAGATGAGATAGGACGTTCGGCCTGGAAGTTCCAAAAAGAAATTGAAACTAATGAGAGGACCGTGATTGGTGTAAATAAGTTTGTATCTCCTGCAACTGATCTTCCACAAGTACTTAAAATTGATCCTGCTCTTGAGGATCGACAACG
>JAUVAR010000076.1 GCA_030591625.1 Candidatus Zixiibacteriota bacterium | reverse complement strand
TATCTTTATTTCAATTGATTCCTTCAAAATATATTGAAACAGGAGGCGATTGTTTTTGTTGTCATAATAGATGGATAAATCTAATGTCAATAGTCGTCATTTCACCTGTTCAGGGAGAAGCTGTATGAGACTAAAATCAATGGTAGCAATTCTATATTTGATAATTGCCGGTTGTGGATCAGCCGAGCAGGCCAAAATCAGTACATCATTTGATCCAGGTTATAAAATTTATGCTACAGTATTGGCAAAATCTGTCAATGGTGAAGCGATTGACTATAAGCAACTCAAAGAAAACCGACTAAGCCTCGATACAGTTGTAGCTCAGTTTTCTGCGCTCTCATCAGAAGCGTATGCTCGCATGACAACTTCCGAGTCTATGACATTTTGGATCAACGCCTACAATGCAATCACTCTACGTTCTATAATTGATGCTTATCCTGTTCAGTCAATTCGTGATATCAAAGGGGTCTGGAAAGAGAAACAATGGAATGTAGCCGGGCGAATTGTCACCCTTGATGAAATCGAACATTCTATTTTACGCCCTGACTACAAAGACCCTCGTGTTCACTTCGCAGTCAATTGTGCTTCTGTCGGCTGTCCTCCGCTATTGCCTGTGCCATTCAAACCGGAACAACTTGATAGCCAGCTTCATGAAGTTTCTGCACAGTTTGTAAATCATTTAACACGCAATAAAATTGATATCAACAGAGCGACTATTTCAACTACTCAGATTTTCGAATGGTTTGGTGATGACTTTATTGCTCTTTACGGCGGGGATCAGCAGTTCAGCTATCTTGAGAAAAAAGATGCAGCGATCATGAATTTTATTTACACCTACGCCAATGAAACAAATGCCAATTTGCTATCATCTTATGAAAAATGGTCTTTGGAATATTACGATTACGACTGGTCACTTAACGATATTGAAAGATAGGCGAGCGTTTGTATCGAAATCATAAAGTGACCGCAATTATGCCTGCATTGAACGAAGAAGCTTCAATAGGATTGGTTCTTGATGACCTTCCTTCATTTATTGATGAAATAATAGTCGGTGACAATGGCTCAACCGATCGCACGAGCGAAATTGCGACCTCAAAGGGAGCAACTGTAGTTACCGAAAATAATCGAGGTTATGGAGCTGCCTGCCTCAAAGCTATTTCAGATGTAAATCCAGATACTGATATACTCTTGTTCATTGATGCCGACTACTCGGACTTTCCCGAAGAATCAGAAAACATACTCCTTCCTATAGTCGATCAAAACACAGACCTCGTAATTGGTTCCCGAATGCTGTCAAAAGAAAGTCGTGCCGCACTAACTCCTGTTGCAATCTTTGGTAACTGGCTCTCAACTCGTCTTATCAGGCTCTTTTGGAATAAATCATTTACCGACCTTGGTCCCTTCAGAGCGATCAAATACGACTGTTATAAAATGCTCGAAATGTCAGATCAGAACTTTGGCTGGACCGTTGAGATGCAAATCAAAGCAGCCCGACTTAATCTTGCTACAACCGAAGTAGCTGTTTCGTATCGACCACGCATCGGTAAGTCAAAAATCTCTGGCACAATTATTGGTTCGTTCAAGGCAGGGAGCAAAATTATTTATATAATATTGCGAGAGTTGTTCCGATGAACCGTAACGCCATTATTACAATTATCCTGACACTTTTATCGTTAGGACTCTACCTGTTATTGCTTGGTGATCAACTCAACGATGTTAATTCTGGTTATATTATCAAGTTCTTAATTATCTCACAACTGTTGCTAATTCTATATCTCGGGATTGTATTCTTCGGACGAAAACTAAATCTGTTTGGAAAAGATCAACGGTTGCTTGCTATCCTCATAGGAATTGCCTTGTTCATTCGAATCTTCCTGTTGTTCGGTGCCGGCGATCACGCCTTTCTCTCCGACGATGTTTATCGTTACCTTTGGGAGGGGAAGATTGTAGCAGAAGGTTACAACCCGTACATCCTCTCACCGGACGATATGAGTGGTTCAGGTTTTGTCAACGGTCCGTTTTATTCTAAAATCAATCATCCGAATCTACCAACAATTTATCCCCCGCTAAGTCAGTACATCTTTGTTATAGCAGGTTGGATTCAACCCGAAACATTGTTCGGTTTCAAATTGCTATCTCTTATTTTTGATCTCATAGCAGCAGCCTTGATTATATTATGGGTCAGAAGAGAGTGCCTCCCCGACGGTACAATTTTGATATATCTTTTCTCCCCTCTCGTTCTGATAGAATTTATCTTCTCCAATCATCTCGATATATTTGCAATGCCGTTTCTAATTCTTGCGCTTTACTTTCTCAGTCGAAAGAAAGCTATGCATGTTGGTATCTTCATCGCCCTCACTGCACTGGTAAAACTGTTCGCACTTTTTATTGTACCGTTGATTTTCCTGTATTTCACCGGACGAGAGCGCATCAAATTTATAACAGCATTTATTTTTATCCTCTTAATCGGCTACCTTCCTTTCTTGCTGACTGCCGGACTGTCAACGTTTGGATCACTCTGGACATATTTAGGCAGCTGGCAATTTAATGGTTCTATCTTTGCTCTCTTAAAACTGATAACTAGTGAACCTGTCGCCCGTGTTATCTCTGCTATACTTTTTATTTCAGCACTCGGTTATTTTTCGATCCGCAACCGAAAGTCCGATCCTATCAAAAGATCATTCTATATTTTCGCAGCTTATATCATATTTACACCATCATTATTCAGCTGGTATCTTGTCTGGATCATACCATTCATCATCCGAGAACATTCCTGGGCATTTTTGGTACTCACAGGCACAGTGCTTTTGTCCTATAATGTTAAAATCGGATTCTACGACAATGGTGCCTGGTCGGAATTTTGGTGGATGCGCATGCTTGAATACGTGCCGTTCTATCTGTTGCTTTTCTATTCATCACTTCGCTTACGTATTTCTCCAAAGGTTGCCCAATGAAAACGATGTTTATAATTTTCTATTTTTCACTACTATTTATCGTCGCATTCTATGGTATCCATTTATACTGGCTTATTATTCTCTACCTCCGTTCCGGTCGAGATGAAGTCAAACCTTCTCATGGCCCCATTGCCAATAAATCATATCCCTATGTTACTATTCAACTTCCTCTGTACAATGAAAAGAGTGTCGTCATACGTTTGATAGAATCAGCTACAGCAATCAATTGGCCTTCAGATAAAATTGAAGTGCAGGTGCTTGATGACTCAAACGATGAAACAAGCAAGCTCATTGCTAACTTCTTGAATGATTCTTACAAACGTACGATTCCAGTTATTCATATTCGTCGTTCATCACGTCATGGTTTTAAGGCAGGAGCCTTGGCGCATGGCCTTGAGTCTTCCAAGGGTGAGTATGTTGCTATCTTTGATGCCGACAATATTCCTGAGCCTGATTTCCTGACTAAGCTAATGCCTTATTTCAATGACTCCTCAGTCGGAATGGTACAGGCACGATGGTCATTCTTAAATCGCAATGAATCATATCTCTGTCGTGCTCAGGCACTTTTTCTCGATGCTCATTTTCGTATTGAACAACGAGCGCGATCATTTGGGGATTTACTTTTTAATTTTAATGGCACAGCCGGCATCTGGAAAATCTCAAGTATCGAAAGCGCAGGAGGCTGGCAGCATGACACTCTCACCGAAGATTTCGACCTCTCAATAAGAGCACAACTATCGGGATGGAATTTCAAATACATCGACTCATACGCAGTTCCGACCGAACTACCCAACACAATAACAGCATTCAAAACGCAGCAATATCGTTGGGCCAAAGGGGCCGTCGAGACAGGGCTCAAATTATTTCCGAGAATTATTCGTTCAGAGCTTTCCTTGAAAGCCAAAATCGCATCCTTCTTCCATTTTAGCCATAAAGGGCTTTCTTTGGCCCTTCTCCTTCTTGCTATCTCCTTGATGCCCGCATTATATATCAGACTCGAATCAGGAACGGCTAAACTCTTGTTCATAGACCTGCCAATATTTTTAGCCGGAACCGGCTCTATGACCCTTTTCTATACTCTCGCTAACCGGCATAGCAATTCAAAATTCACATTACGTAATAGTATCATGATGCCACTTCTGACATCACTCGGAGTAGCTCTTTCAGTAACCAACAGCAAAGCAGTCCTCTCAGCTTTGTTTGGACGTACGTCGGAATTTATCCGCACTCCCAAATCTGGTTCTACTGACAAAAACCAACAGTCCGTACCCATTGGATATCACACACAACCCGATAGATCGGTTTACATAGAATTAATCCTGGCTATCTATTCTGCGCTTTCAGTTGTTACGGCAATAAGTTTAGACCTATATCTGACGATTCCATTTTTGATTACATTTCTATTTGGATATGTATATTTCTCCGCACATGGATTAAAGGATTTGTATGAAAGATAATATCGTTGCAGTAATGGCCAAATGGCCCGAGCCGGGTAAAGTTAAGACTCGACTTGCAAAAGATATCGGCAATAAACGAGCTGCATCTATTTATACAGATTTGTTAAACTCCACGATCGAGAAGTGTCTGCCGGAAAGCAATGACAATTATAGTTTGGGCATAGCATGCGAGCCTCCTGATAAAATCGATAATTTCAAATCAATATATCCTGACCTGACATTCTATAACGCTCAACAAGGGAATGACCTGGGCGAACGAATGTACAACGCCTGCAACACTCTTTTCAATAGTTCTAGAACTAACTCAGTCATACTTGTAGGAGCTGACATTCCCTCATTAGGCAGAGAAGAAATCAGGCAGGCTTTATCTTTGCTTGAGCTTGAATCGGATGTAGTTCTTGGTCCGACCGATGACGGTGGCTACTATCTTATTGGAACGAAACTCCCAAGGACCGTTTTGTTTGAAAATATAGAATGGAGTAGTGATGCTGTTTTTGCAGACACCGTTAATATCGTTACAGAGGCTAAACTCAAACTTGGAATTCTACCTGTTCTCTTCGACATTGACACTCTTGAAGATTTGAATAATCATGAAATTATCAGTTTGAAAACAAACGACTAATAAAAAAACGGACCAGCCAAATTGGCCAATCCGTTTCGATTTGATTAAGCTCAATTACTATCTATGAAGTAAGCCCAGCAATTTCTGATATGTCGATTACCTTAGAAAGATCTAAGAATATAAGCAGACGATCATCCAACTTGGCGACACCCTTGATATACTCGGCATTAACACCAGTTACGATTTCTGGTGGTGGTTCAATAGTACCGGCATCAAGACGCAACACTTCTGATACTGCATCAACAATCATTCCCATAATATTACCGTTAATATCAACAACAACGATACGGGTATTTTTGTCATGCTCTTTTAGTTCCAGATTGAAACGCTTTCTCAAGTCAACAATTGGAATTACCTTACCACGAAGATTAATAACACCTTCAACATAATGAGGCGCCTGCGGTACTTTAGTAATTTCAACCATACGGTTGATTTCCTGAACCTTCAAAATATCTACACCAAATTCTTCGGAACCGATATTGAAAGAAACTAATTGTAATTCATCGGTTTCAACCTTGGTCATTCTTGTACTGCTAATTGCTGTTTCAGTTTCCATTTGGACTCCCCTCATTCCTTAATATCATTATGTTCATTGTTCGCATCTGTAATAAAGTGACTGACCAAATTCTGTAACGTACTATTCAATCGTCCTGCCACCTTGTTTATTAGCCTCCAAAATAGGTTCGCTTAAAAAGAAAACCTTGGTCTGTTACAATTAAATATCGGACAATTGGACTTAAACCTTGAAGTATCAATCTACTTTTCTACAACTATTTTCAAGCTATATGTGCAAATAATGGACACAACCTCTAATTCCCTTGTACTATTGATTATCAGTATCAATGATTAAATTCTTGAATTTATCGGCCGTAGTTGGAGCATGTCCGGAGAAATGATTATTGAAAAAGCTGTAAATATCTGTCATCTGAGATGATTTCTCATTAACCAGATTCGACCACCAATCCAATTCACTATCTCGTTCAATACGAATATATGAATAATCATCAGATATCTGCTTACGATCTCCCAAAAACCGTAGATACATAAAATCTGCAGTGGTTTTACTTATTCTGGGCATCCACGCGTGCTCTATCTGGCAAAGAGCGATATTTCGACTACTAAGAAAATCAAACAACTTGTCAGACAACCAGCTTTTGTTACGAATCTCAACAGCAAATTTCAAATCATCAGGTAAGCAGGCAATTAGTTTTTCAAGCAACGGCCATGATTCCGGTTTGAAACTATAGGGAAACTGTAAAAGCAAAGGTCCCAATTTTTCCTTCATCGGACGCATAACATCGATAAAAAGCCGAGCATTCTCGATACGTTGTTCAATACTGCCTTCATGAGTTACAATTTGCGGGAATTTAGCCGCGAATCTAAAGTTATCAGGTGTTACCGAGATCCAGCGATCAATCATCTGAGCTGTCGGTATGCGATAGAATGTAACATCCAACTCAACCACCGGAAGCTGTTTTGAATAGAAAAAGAGAAAATCTTTGGGAGGGATAAATTGTGGATAGAAATTCCCGAGCCAATCTTTATAAGAAAAGCCGGAGGTGCCTATTTTTATTTTATTTGTGAGCATGCTACTAAAACAGTCTTGATTCTCAATTGTTCACCTTATTTCTACAGCCGGTTGCGAACAGCCCAAACGTTTACTATCTTTGCGTTTTAGTTCAACAAATCTAAGCTCTTTATTGAGGTATTTAAATGTTTGATAAACGAAACGAATTGCTCGCTCGCCAATTGCTCGACTACTCAACGGAGTTGAAAGCCGGCGAAACTATCTATGTCGAAATTAAAGGCAAAGAAACTTTAGAACTCGGCAAGCAGATAGTCCGACAGGCAACCGAAAAAGGTGCCACCCCGTTCTGGTTCTACAACGATGAATCTTTAATGAGACAATTTGTTATGTCGGCAACGGACGATCAATTCAAACGTCAGGCCGAACTCCATAACGAATTGATGACCCGTGCAGATGCCTACATCGGGCTTCGAGGCTCCGACAATCCGTTCGACATGGCCGACATTCCAAGTTCACAGATGGACAAATGGAATTCACTATTTTACAAACCTGTTCATCTTGAAGAACGCGTCAAGCGCACTCGCTGGGTTGTACTAAGATACCCCAACAACGCGATGGCCCAACTTGCTGAGACATCCCAGGAAGCATTCGCCGACTACTACTACGATGTCTGCTGTGCCGATTACGCCAAGATGTCAAAAGCCCAGGATGGCCTCTTAGCTCTCATGGAAGCGACCAACAAAGTACGAATCGTCTCGCCCGGAACTGATCTTAGCTTCTCACTCAAAGGGATATCCTGCGTAAAATGTGACGGTCAGAGAAATATCCCCGACGGTGAAGTTTACACCGCGCCGGTTCGTGATTCGATCAATGGTACAATAACGTACAACACTCCCTCACTCTATCAGGGCATAGTTTTCACTAACATTTCATTTACTTTTGAAAATGGTAAAATCGTCAAAGCTACCTGCGACGGTCACGACAAAAAGCTCAATGAAATTCTCGACACCGATGAAGGTGCTCGTTACGTCGGTGAATTCGCTATAGGTGTAAATCCATTTATCCTGCATCCGATGAAAGATACGCTCTTTGATGAAAAAATAGCCGGCTCGTTCCACTTCACTCCGGGCCAATGCTACGATGAAGCCCCCAACGGCAACCAATCATCAATTCATTGGGATTTGGTTCTGATTCAGCGTGATGATTACGGTGGTGGTGAGATTTACTTTGACGATAAACTGATTCGCAAAGATGGTATCTTCACCGACGCCAAAATGGAAAAAGCTTTCTCGAAAGAAAACCTCAAAGGCTCAGGTCTTTAATTGATTATTTGAGAATATTATTTATAAGAATCAAGCGACTGTCAGCTTAACTGTTGGCGGTCGCTTTCTTTTTGACTGGAAGCTCCGTAATCAACACCCCGCCAATTACTGCAGCCCCACCTATCAAAAATGAAACACCAACCTCTTCACCCAAAACCGACCAGGCAATTAGAGTCGCAATCACTGGCTGAGCATTATGATAAACCGCAATACGCGATGCATCGAGATACTTAAGCAGCCAATACCATAGTATATAAACAAAGCCAGAAAGTCCCAACGCCATATAGACAACTGATCCCCAGGCTACCAAGGTTGTCTCGCTATAGTCAAAAATAATTGCCCGATACAAACCAAACGGGAAATACATGACAGATCCGGTCGCAAGAGCATACGCGGTCAAACGCAAGGCTCCATACTTAGAGACCAATTTCTTCCCAATAATTGTATAATAGCCCCAGGCACCAACCGACACGAGTATAATAAGATCACCAATCAGGTAATCTATCCCTATCTCAACCGCCCCGGAAAACATTATCGTAAGCACTCCCAGCGTTGCAACCGTAAATCCAATAGTCCGCCTGACTCCACCCTTCTCACCAAGATGAATAATAGCCAGCACAAATATCCACACCGGCGTGGTAGAAAAGATAAACGCCCCATGTCCGGCACCAGTCATCGACTGACCAAGCAAAAAGAGAGTTTGATTTAAAGGAATTATCAAAAATCCGAGAAGGATGATTTTCTTCCAGTCCGCACGTTCGATCTTTGTCTCATACCGCTTAAGCTTCACTAATGTCAAAAGAAAAGCAGATGATAATAAAAACCTGTAAAACGCAAACGTGAATGGCTCAATGATAGCCAGACCTTCTTTGGCAATCGGATAGCAGAATGAAGCCACAAGCTGCAATGCGACCATGGCGACAACCATTTTGGCCATCGATGGCCTTTGTGAATTATCGCCCACTCGTCACCACCATAACGTAACACTTTAACATATTAGAGCATTACGCAATGGGGCCACGCTATAACAGCGATCTATTTGCGCCACCATCGACAGGTATAGAACAACCTGTAATATATGAAGCACGTTCACTGGCAAGAAATGCAACCAGCGCAGCAAGCTCCTCGGGCTCTCCCACACGACCTGCAGCTGTCGAAGCTGCGAAGTTCTCCATGATCTTTGCTTTGGTTGTCCCTCCAGATTCAGCCAAATTATCAGCCAGCGAGCTAAGTCGCTCAGTCGCTGTGTAGCCCGGGCAAACTGTGTTCGCAGTTAAACCATGCTTCGCATAATTATTCGAGATCGTTTTACAAAACGCAGTCAGTCCCGAACGATATGTATTCGACAAGATCAAACTATCGACCGGCTGAAGCACCGCCACCGAAGTCACATAGATAAAACGGCCAAATTCACGTTCGATCATCCCATCAAGAGCTGCTCTGGTCATCTCGACAGCCGAACGAAGCAAGAGATCATTCGCCCGGGCAAAGGCATCTTCGTCATGCTCAGTAAATGGGCCAGGCGGAGGACCACCCGTATTCGACACGAGAATATCAAACTTACCTGCCTTGATCAGTTCAACAACAGACTTTAACCCTTTCTTGTCCGATAAATCAGCCGCAATAATATTTGGTCGATTACCGGTCGCAGTTTCAATAACATCGGCGGTCTCGTTCAGATTATCCTCAGAGCGGGAATTGATCGTCAACTCTGCTCCCTCCGATGCAAGCTCCATCGCAATAGCTGCCCCGAGTCCCCCCGAGGCACCTGTCACCAAAGCACATTTGCCTTTAATATCTAACTGCATTACTTACCTGTTTCAGCTATTTCGAATGGAAGCGCCACAGCTGTTTTGCATCCCCGCTCAAAATCCTGAACCCGGAAACGTTCATTGGGCGAATGAATATTATCAGTGCTCAAACCAAACCCAATCAGCAACGTATCAATCCCCAGAATAGACTTGAAATCACCAACTACAGGAATCGAACCACCCTCTTTCATAAAGACAGGCTCCTTGCCAAATCCTTTTTTGATCGCACGACTCGCCGCCGCCAACCATGGACCATCGGTAGGAACAACAACACCTCGTGCTCCACCACTCTTGACAAGTTTGACCTTCACAGATTTTGGTGCATGT
>JAUVAR010000166.1 GCA_030591625.1 Candidatus Zixiibacteriota bacterium | reverse complement strand
TAGCCTTTGAGCAAGTTTTCAAAAATGCGCTGACCACTCTGCCTATGGGCGGTGGTAAAGGCGGTTCGGACTTCGATCCTAAAGGAAAATCTGACAATGAAGTTATGCGTTTCTGTCAGTCGTTCATGACCGAACTCTGCCGTCATATCGGTCCAAATACTGATATCCCGGCTGGTGATATCGGTGTTGGCGGTCGTGAAATCGGTTTCATGTTTGGCCAGTACAAGCGTATCCGCAATGAGTTCACCGGTGTTCTTACCGGTAAAGGCCTCAACTGGGGTGGCTCACTGATTCGTCCGGAAGCTACCGGTTATGGCTCAGTATATTTTGCCGCAGAAATGCTCGGAACTCGCAAAGAAAAACTTGAAGGAAAGACCTGTCTTGTTTCTGGTTCTGGTAATGTTGCGCAATATACGACCGAGAAGATTCTTGATCTTGGCGGTAAAGTTGTAACAGTTTCTGATTCTGGTGGATTCATTCATGATCCAGCCGGAATCGACCGTAAAAAGCTTGCTTTCATTATGGATCTGAAAAATGTCCGTCGTGGCCGTATTTCAGAATACGCCGACAAATTCAAAGGCGCTACCTACACAGCGATCGATCCAAACCAGGGCTTCAACCCGCTTTGGAACATCAAGGCAGACTGTGCCTTCCCAAGTGCAACTCAGAATGAAATCAATGTTAAAGATGCACAGAACCTTTTAGACAATGGCGTATATGTTGTTTCCGAAGGTGCCAACATGCCAACGACACCTGACGGTGTCAGACTGTTTATTGATAAAGGTATTCTCTATGGTCCGGGCAAAGCTGCCAATGCCGGTGGTGTTGCAGTTTCTGGTCTTGAAATGGCTCAGAACTCGATTCGTTACAGCTGGACCCGTGAAGAGGTGGATAGCCGCCTGCATTTGATTATGAAATCTATCCATAGCTCCTGTGTAGAGGCCGCCGACCGTTTTGGTACGCCGGGTAACTACGTTAATGGTGCTAATATTGCCGGCTTCTTAAAGGTTGCCGATGCAATGATGGATCAGGGCATAGTATAGTTTTATCTATTTATATTTCCTTAGTATTCTTAATAACGGAGTGGCTATTAGTCGCTCCGTTTATTATTTTCTGTTCATTCGGTAGTGGTTAAGCTTAATGCGGTTTATGCCGTTTGAGGTAGTATGACATCTGATCAGAATGGAGAAAAAGCAAAACGTACCCAAGGCCAGAGGAACCAACGGTTCCAGGACCTGATGCGTTTTCGAGTTAACGAGATTCTTCTCGTATCAAGCCTTTATGATTCATACATATTAGAGGAAGACGGTCGTATTCATGAGATGATTCTCTCGGAATATATCGATCTCAATCTTTCGCACGCACCCGGTTTGATCCGAGTATCCTCGGGCAAAAGAGCTATCGAAATGGCTCAGGAGGAAAAACGGTTTGACCTGATTATCACTACGATGAATGTCGGTGATATGAATGCATTCGAATTCGCCGAACAGGCAAGAAAAGTAGCGCCTGATACTCCGATAGTTTTGCTTACTTACGACAATCGTGAACTTACCGAAATGTCGCACCGTCAGGATGTATCATTGTTCGATAAGGTCTTTATCTGGCATGGCGATTTCCAGATACTTATCGCGATAGTTAAATACATCGAAGACAAAATGAATGTTGAACATGATACCGGACGAGCCGGCGTACATTCAATAATCGTAATTGAAGATTCAATAGAGTTTTATTCGTCGTACCTGCCGATGATTTACACCGAAGTGCTCAAGCATACACAGTCGCTTATCTCCGAAGGTGTGAATATGTCGCACAAGCTTTTGCGGATGAGAGCGCGTCCGAAAATTCTCTTGTGCAGCACCTACGAAGAAGCCTGGGATTATTATACTCGCTACGAAGATTGTATCCTTGGGGTAGTTTCAGATATCGAATTCCCCCGAGAGGGAAAGCTTGATAAAGAAGCAGGCATACGGTTCGCACGTGAAGTTAAAGAATCGCACTTTGATATTCCTATCGTTCTACAATCAGACTCCGAGGAATATCAGGAAGTAGCAAAAGAACTTGGGGCGTCATTCTTGTTGAAGTCGTCGCCCGTTTTGATGCATCAGTTACAGCAGTACATGGTCGAACATCTCAGTTTTGGTGATTTCATTTTCAGAATGCCTGATGGTGAAGAAGTCGGACGAGCATCTGATTTACGCGAACTTGAAAAACTTTTGAAGACTGTCCCCGATGAATCTCTCAATTTTCATGCTGAGAGAAACCATTTCTCTAATTGGCTCAAAGCGAGAACAGAATTCTGGCTGGCTCACAAACTTCGCCCTCAGAAAACGAGTGATTTCCGATCTATTGACGATATGCGAAAAGCTTTGATTAGGTACTTAAGAGATTTCCGTCGTGGCCAAAAACTCGCTGTCGTCTCTGATTTTGATCCTCTTACTTTTGATACAACTTCAAGTTTTTCACGAATCGGTGGTGGCTCGCTCGGTGGTAAAGCGCGTGGGCTCGGTTTTGTTAATATGCTTTTGAGTGATTACCAGCTAAGAACAAGATTTCGAAAAGTAAGAGTCTCAGTACCGGCATCGGTAGTGCTCGGAACAGATGTCTTCGATGAATTTCTTCAGAAAAATCGCTTGAGAGATTTTGCGTTTAAGTGCGAAGATGATGCCGCGCTCGAACGTAGTTTTGTCCAGGCAAAGTTGCCATACGAAGTCTCTGTGCAGTTAATGAGTTTTCTTGAATTGATGGATTGTCCCTTAGCTGTACGTTCATCAAGTTTACTTGAAGATTCAAAATATCAACCGTTCGCAGGTATTTATACAACTTATATGCTTCCAAATAATCATGGTGACATGAATGTTCGTCTGGTTGAATTGGCATCGGCAATCAAGCGTGTATATGCCTCAACATTTACCAAGCTCTCAAAAAATTATTTTAAGGCAACACCATACCGACTTGAAGAAGAAAAGATGGCTGTAATAGTTCAAAAGCTTGTTGGTACATTGCACGACAACCGATTCTATCCCGATTTTTCCGGGGTAGCTCGGTCACACAATTTTTATCCAACGGCACCAATGGAAGCAACCGATGGAATATCATCGGTCGCCTTAGGTCTCGGTAAAACTGTTGTTGAAGGTGGCTTGTCGGTACGGTTCTGTCCAAAGTATCCAAAACATTTGATCCAATTTTCTGATATCGACAGTTCGTTAAAATATTCACAGAAAGATTTCTTTGCGGTTGAGCTTGAAGCACCCGACGATGACTCCGATCATTCCCGCGAGATGCCATTACTTCAATTCGGACTTGATGTTGCCGAACAGGATGGAACGCTTGACGCTCTCGCCTCGACCTATTCCCTTGAAAATAACGCTGTGTATGATGGCCTTTCACGACAGGGTGCGAGACTTGTTACTTTTGCACCTATATTGAAATCGAACCTCTTCCCCCTTCCAAAAATCTTAAGTAAAATTCTTGAACTTGGTTCTGTTGGAATGTCTTCTCCTGTTGAGATTGAATTTGCCGCTACCATGAAACCTGATAGTTCCCGTCGGATGGAGTTTGCTCTTTTACAGATGCGACCTTTGGTTAAGAGTCGTGAAGTTGATGATGTGGAAGTCGATGACCACGTCGCTGTTGACTTGATTTGTGAATGTCCACAAGTATTGGGGAATGGTCTCATTGACAATATTCATGATGTGGTAGTTGTTGATCGGGACAATTTTGACCGAGCACGCTCAGTCGAAGTCGCCGCAGAAATTTCACAATTCAATAGCAGTCTGCTTGATTCGCAAAGACCTTACTTATTGATCGGTGTAGGTAGATGGGGCTCAGCTGATCCATGGCTTGGTATTCCTGTGCAGTGGGCCGAAATATCCGGCGCAAGAGTTATTGTAGAGAGTGGGTTTAAAGATTTCAAGGTGACACCTTCACAGGGCTCTCATTTCTTTCAGAACATAACTTCGTTCATGGTTGGATACTTCACGATCAATTCTGACGGAGGGTCGGGATATATCGATTGGGATTGGTTACTCGCGCAGAAACCATTTGAAAAGAAAGAGTTTACCCGACATCTCTATTTTGATCAACCTATAGTTACCAAAATGAACGGTCATACCCAAAAAGGTATTATTTTAAAACCTGGGATCTGATCTTTGCAATACTATTATAAAAAAACTCAGTCGTTTGATATGTACACTGGCGAGACATTAGAAACAATAGTCACGGAAAGTATGAAAATTGCCGATCTCTACTGTATTGAGAATTAGTAAATGAATAGTGAAGTTTTGACAGATATTAGTTTGAAAATGAACCGACGTATTGAAGCGGCGATATATGGGCTCTGCCTTATTATGTATCTTCCGGTAATTGCCGAACTTGTTGAAACCTGGTCAAATGACGACAATTACTCACATGGTTTTATCGTCCCGATCGTATCAATTTTTGTTCTTTATAAGAAGCGCGACAAGTTAGCAACTATCAATAAACAGACTACAAACATTGGTTTAATTCCATTGATATGTGGTCTCGCTCTGTTTGTAATTGGAAATGCCGGTGCCGAGTATTTTACTGTCGGTGTTTCTCTTGTAATAACTCTCTTTGGTATCACGTATTACCTGTACGGAAAAGAATTCATTCGGGAAACCTGGTTCGCGTTTTTTATTCTCTTATTCATGATTCCAATTCCTGCGGTTGTTTATTTCTCTGCGACCTTCCCAATGCAGCTTTTTGCAAGCAAGGTGTCAGTTTTCCTTCTCGATATTATTGGTATCCCGGTTGTACGTCAGGGAAATATGATTCATTTACCGCAACAGACTCTTGAAGTTGCCGAAGCATGTTCCGGACTGAGGTCGCTAATATCCCTGTTGGCAATGGGGGCAATATATGGTTATATGGCCCAGGAAAAACTCCTGGCAAAATCATTACTGTTTTTTTCAACCATACCAATTGCTATTGGCGTAAATGTAATTCGTGTTTTCATGGCAGCCCTTCTCACCTACGCCGTTGAAATGGACACAACCGCTGAGCCGCTCCATACAATCATTGGGCTATTGATGTTTCTTTTCTCGTTCATTCTCCTATTCATTTTCAACGCAATTATCAGCAAGTTGGTCAAATCATGAAACGCCAGCATATAGTACTCATAATAATCTTATTGCTTGGTGGTTGTGCCGGGAACTATATGAGATACAGCGAACAGAAACCCGACAAGGAAGCTGATTTAACGCTAATCCCTAAACAAATAAATGACTATACAGGAATAGAGACCGAACTTGATGCGGTTACACTTGAAGTTCTAAATGCAACAACGAGTACACAGAGATTTTATCGAGACAATAACGGAAACGAGTTTGATCTCTTTATAGCTTACTTCAAATCACAAAAATTTGGCACCGGCATACATTCCCCCAAGCATTGTCTGCCCGGAGGTGGTTGGAAAATAAGATCTCATTTGCCACTTCAAATTAATCTTACGGAAAATGTCGCCGGAGAGATCAACCAAATGTATATCAGTAACATTAGTGAATCTTCGGTTATGTTATATTGGTTTGAAACGAGGTCTGGTCTTATTCGAAGTGAATACGGTCTCAAGTTTGATCTATTTGAAAATGCATTATTATTCAAACCGTCCGATGCAGCCTTTGTGCGTATCACAATTGTTGCCCTTGATGGTGATTTAGAAAAAGCTACCGCGCGTGGAATTAAATTTGCACGAACGATTTATCCGTCTGTGATGAATGCTTTACCATTCTTCGAATGATAATTTGATCGGGGACTTTCACTCAAATCTTTTTCAAGACTTCAATCTTGGGAATAATTGCAAGTACAGGCAGACCGAGATATGATTCAGCATCTTCAACTTTTCTAAATGATGAATCAAATAGTTCAACCAACAGCAACGCTGCGCCTCCAATTACGATACCTAAGAGCAGACCCATTAGTGTTATAATTTTCCTGTCAGGAGAAATTGGCCGGATAGCCTGTTTGGCTGGTTCGACAACACGGTACTTGCTGGAAGATATGTCTTGAACAAGTGCTTGAGAGATGGCAGAACTTTCCTGTTGTCTTTGAAAACGATCCCGCAAATCTGTAATCGCGCTAATCTGCTGGTTCATCTCCGCCAGACGGGCTCGGTATTCAGGTATCAGGATCGCCTTAGTCTTAAGCTCATCCAAAGCTGCTTCCAAATATGGTTTCTTAGCGTAAAGATAATTCAGATTGGCATCGATGCCAAAAAACTCAATTAGATCGCGTTTCTGTTCCGCAGTCGCTGATGCGTATTGCTCTTCGATAAGACGTT
>JAUVAR010000270.1 GCA_030591625.1 Candidatus Zixiibacteriota bacterium | reverse complement strand
TGAATAAATTTCACCCTCAAGATTTGAATGAACAAGGTTGTAATCACCAAACCCATGTTTATCTTCAAATACAAAGATTACACCCTCTTTAATAGAATGATCGTACCAAACGGTGAATGGATTACCAATTACAGGGGTTTGAAAATCATCTATTTCATCCCAATGTCCCTTGGAGAGCAAGATTCGCCCTCGATCAGTTGACCATCCATCATTTTTTTCAAAATTTACAGACCAGTGTCTATTAGCATATTCATACAGTTTAATCAAGTTAAGCCTGTTCTCGATTTCTGGAGTATCAGGATCTGAATCATGCTCACGCCAGTACTGATCCAAGAAATTTGTTTTGCCAACCATCGTAAGATACTGCAAAGTAGATTTTTGCAATTCAATCAACTCAAAAGATACAAGCTGCTCACGAACTTCAATTGAGAGTGTATCGTAGGGGTCAAAGGTACTACTATTTTTTGTAAGAGTGGCAACCTCAGGATTATAGTCAGGCATTCTCACTACTCCAAAGAAAGTAGTATCTGCCTGGTTCGACTCAAGATCAACCGCTACCAGTCGAATTTTGTATTTACCCTGTGGCCATTCAGAAATATTGATTTCCTGAGCCACAACTGCGGTCTTCCCGGACTTTGATCGATGTTTATACCCGAGGTCTATAAATAGTTCATCATTTTGCTTGAGAATAGAAAAGCCGAGTTTGTAATTTGAATCTGTCCCCTCTTCATAAACCAGATTATATAACTCAGAATAAATAAATAGCGAACTATCTTGTACATGCACAATGCCAAGTGGATTTGATAGTACCTTCAACCCGTTTCGTACATTACGATCGGCCATTTGAGCTTCAGTGGCAACACTTATTTTGTAGGCTAAAGTTTTCCCACCAATACTTAGCTTGTTGACGGGAGCCAGAACAACTTCTATTTGATCTAAAAAGAATGTTCCACTTCGTTTTGAGACGACATCAATTAGAGTTAACCGGGCTGAATACAAACCAGTTTTCAATAACATCGACACTCTGTTGAAAAGTGTAAATGTTTCTTCTTTACCCTCTTGCGGTGACTTTACTTTAACCGAAAAATATGTATTAGCAGAGTCAACTGGAAGACCATCAGTTCCAAAGACAACAACCTGTGCAAACACCCGGCCATAATATGATGGGTCAGTTGTGTCAGGCCTGAAGAATTCTAGCTGTTTTCTATCTAATGAAAAGGAAAAGTCAACTTGAACAGAACTATCTCTACTTGGACTATTAAAAACAATAGCATGAGCATATACTTGCATTGGACGAATGTTTTCGTCAGCCACAACAGTTGCAGACATAACTCCCAACGCCATCATTGTGACGTAAAATAAGCTCCTCATACTATCATCTCCTGTAGAATATTAAAAGTCCGGTGTTTGACCAAGGCCGTCATAAAGGAATATAAGGCGGTAATCCCCGTCACCAAGATCGTCAACAAATGTAAATCTTCTGTAACGCCCATTAATATAATAATGCCATATCGTAAATGGGGCCGAAGAAAGAGCATAAGGGTGTTCGTCAATCTTATCTGGTTCACCGTGGATAATATAAATCCGGCCACGATCTGTCTCCCACCCGGACTGACGTGAGTAAGTAAATAATTTATTAACCACATGAACACGATAATTGAAAGCTTGTCTCGCCTCATTCCCCCTGGAACCAACAGTTGGGTCTCTTCGACGCCAAAATTCGACGATCGCTTGCTTCCTTTGTTCGAACTCCTCGAATTTCTTCATCTTCTTTATCTCGCCAGGCTCGGCAATATATGAAAGTTGACGCAGGAGCATTTTCCATTCTGTGCGTATCATCGATTCAACTGTCTGAAGAATTTCAAACTCAATTTTACGGTTAGCTAATCCTTTATTGCGTCGCCCCCGTAATATGATTTCCATCTCGTACATACCACCGGGCATATCAACAAGAGCGATCTGTCTGAGTTGACGAACTACCGGGATGTCCAAAGCGGTGTGCAAAGTATCACGGTAAACCATCCCTTTGCGCCTATGTCTGAGCTTTGTTTCCACAACAACTGTCACACCCGAATCATTACCCTGATATATTTCAAGATAGTAAAGCAATTTACTTTCAGGAAGTCCACCAAACATACGTGATACTGCCGGAACGATTGCTAAATTACCTTTTTGAAACATTACAGAACCGGAATTCAATTCTATTACTGACTCAGCAAATTCAACGTCGGACATTCGTGGGTTGTCAATATTCGGATTTTTGATTTTTATTTTAAAATCTTTATTGGTTACTTTATGGCTCTTAATATCCTGCAATGTGAGCTTAATTTTGTACTTACCTTTGGGAAGATCAAAATTCGCCTGACCTGATCTAAAATCCCGAGGAGAATTTGTCCTTGCTTTGCTTTTTACGGTAACTGTCCCTTCCCGATTTTGGACTTGCGAAACAAAGTCATTATTGCCCGTAACGTTTATTGACAGTTTAGACCGTGCCTGCCAATTTTCCTTTGATTTCGCAAATTCCAAAGTAGAATGGTATATTTTGTAATAGACTTCAACTCTTGCAAGAGTATCAATTTCAGATTCAAAAATCGCATGATCTGCGAAGAACCCGGTATTAATCTGCTTAAGAGTTGTTTGAGACAATTCACCCTGAGCACTAGCCATAGAAGCCAAAAGAAGGGTACCAAGCACTACTGTTATTATTATCTTACGAATATTCATATACATATTTTATTGAACTCTCGGTATTAAAACAGGTTCCAAATTATCTGCAGACTAAGATATCGGCAATATAAAAACGAATCAACCACTAATAATGTAGAATAGTATTTTGCCCGATTATTCGTAGCGAAGGGCTTCAATTGGATCAAGGTTGGCAGCTTTCAAAGCAGGATAAATCCCTGAGCATAGTCCAACTGTGACAGAAACAACAAACCCGACTACCATCCAGAATATAGAAATAGTCAAAGGGAAACCGGCCATTGCATTTATTATCAATCCCAGTCCTATCCCTATGATAACACCTATTATTCCACCAGTGCCAGATAGAGTCATCGCTTCTGTAATGAACTGAAGGATAATATTCGATTTCTTCGCCCCAAGAGCTTTGCGCACCCCAATTTCGCGAGTTCGTTCTGTGACTGATACAAGCATTATATTCATAACGCCAATACCACCAACCATTAGCCCAACAGAAGTAATTACCATTGCAGCCATGTAGAGATAATCTGTGATTTCACCTATCATTGAACGGAATGTTTCTTCGGTGGAGACAGCGAAATTATTCGGCTTGTTGAACGGCACTTTTCTATATATTCTGAGAGTACTGATTATTTCTTCTTTGGCCTGATCAACTTTGTCGTGTGAGATTGCTTTAGCATCCAGACCAAGCTCTTTCTCCCATGGAATAAGCTTTTGATAAGTCGATAGAGGTACAGCGATGAGATTATTCTCCGCAGAATTCCCAAAATTCGCCTCTACTTTTTCAAAAACCCCGATCACTTCGTATCGATTGCTATTAACACGGATTATCGACCCTATAGCTACCTCACTACCGGGGAATAATACATCGCTAATATCAGAACCGATCACACATACCATCAACCTGAATTGTTCATCAGTCTGACTCAAGAATCGACCCTCAGATATATTTTTCTCCCTGACTGCTGCGTAGTCGGACCATGTTCCCATATACATTGGTCGGTTAAACTTACGGTTCTTGTACTTAGCTTCATTTCCACCCGGCTTGAAATAATAGTTTCTGGGAACAACCCCCGCTACCGAAGGACAGTTCTCTCTGATCGCAATAGCCTCCCCAACAGAAATTACAGGCCGATTTCTTTCCGACTCGCTAAGTTC
>JAUVAR010000275.1 GCA_030591625.1 Candidatus Zixiibacteriota bacterium | reverse complement strand
TATGATCCACCCTGACCATCATCAAACCAGAGTGAGTAATCAAGCTCGATAACCAGACTTGAAGTACCACCTGCAACAATAGTAAACGGAGTAACAAATTCAAAAACTTGTTCTTCATCTAAATCAGTTGTCCAGACAAATGTGGAATCAACTGAATCGTTCACATAGCCTTCGATTTTGATGCTGATATTTTGCATGTCAGGATTTGCATCATAAATTGAGCCATCAAGAGAATCGAGGTCATCAATACGGAATCTTGTTTCATCATAATCGCCCGGCAGAAGCGAGATCGATCCGAGACTTTGCACCGCACCGTTTAGTTCAAGCTCAAGAATCCGTGGGGTTACCCAGTTAAAGTCAAGCGTGTCTTCACCTACGCTCTTGATTCTGAATCTTGAAATAACGATCGATGCAGCTGTTATTTGTACTGCGCTAGCGGCCATTGAGGCAGACCCGTCTGATCGTCCACTGGCGGCTAAAGAGCCATCAACTAATGCAGCACCTATAGTAAGGACTCCATGCGTACTTGCGACCGGAGAGTCATCACTACAGCCGGCTACTACCATCAGTGATATGACAGTGGCTATAATTCCCAGTATCAGAGCGTTTTGTCTTCGGGTTTTTACATACATGAGGGTTATTCTCCAAAAGGGTTAATTTGTTCAGTGCATAAACTCTTAAGCATACAAAATGCCAACCATGACTATTTCGTAACTTGTGTAATACCAAATGATTAGAATTCACTCAGACAGTCGAGAGCTGTTTGATAGTGGATAATAACCATCCATGTATGGGTAATTATCGGCAATAAAAACAGAATTCTTAAGAGATAATCAAGTCAAAAATGATTCTCTTTTGTTTTCATATAGGTACAGGCCTGAAAATCTCTGTAACCTCAAGCATCTAAGATATTTGCAGGTAAAGAAAGAATGAACAAGAATACGCTATGATTCATCTGTCCTGTCCACTGTTTAAGTCCATCGCCATAATAAACAATATCTCTCGTATGGCCAAGACGACGCATACAAACTCGTTGAATTCAAAAGTGATAGCTTGATATGATACTATTCTGTATTATTTAACAACCAATTGAGCGATTGAATGTGAGTGAATTTTGAAGTACGATATGATTTGGTTCGACCGAAAATTTGAATTCGTACATTCGCCCGACACTTTCCCTGCGATTGTAGAGCGCTTACGCGATACAACGCTAAGACTCAGAGCAAGGACCGCAGGTCTGTCTGAAGCTAAACTTCAAAATGGTATCAAGGGTGGTTGGTCAGTCCGTAAAATCATTGGACATCTTGGTGATCTTGAACCGTTGTGGGCTGGACGTCTAACTGATTTCGAAGCTGCCAACGAAACTCTCCGAGCTGCTGATTTTGAAAACAAGCTTACTCATGAATCTGATCATGATAGCTGTGATATCAATAGTCTAATTGATCGCTTTGATAGATTAAGGTCGGAATTAGTTACCCGACTTGAAACTGTTACACTTGAACAAGTGTCACAGACTGCCTTACACCCACGATTACTTCAGCCGATGCGGTTGATTGATGCTTTCTATTTTGTTGCAGAACATGACGATCATCATATCGCACAGCTTACAAGCCTCCTTCGTGAGTAATCAATTTAGCATGATCAGTAGTTTATTCCTTTTGGTTGCGCAATAGCCTTAGTCTGGCTAAGTTCCATCCTATGAATCTACGCATCGAGAAAGTCACCGTTGGCACAGTAACATTTTCTGCCGTTGTAATTTGGATCGGCTTCTATTGCTGGCGAATTATGTTCAACAACTTTGCGGTCGAAGTTTTTGAAGCATCACCTGAAGATGTTGGTCTGATCCAGGCAGCACGCGAAATCCCCGGCCTGCTTGCCTTTGGTGTCGGTGCCCTCGCCCTTTATTTATCTGAATCAAAAATTGCAGCACTTTCTATTTTGGCCGTTGGCTTTGGCCTGATCGCATGTGGGGCGTCATCATCGCTTTGGATGCTTGGTTTTGCAACTATCCTGATGTCATTTGGATTTCATTATTTTGAACCAACTAATTCTTCTCAGTTGTTGCTACTCTCGGGGGAAAATGAACTGGGTCGTGCTCAGGGGAAATTGAGATCGTATGAGTCGATGGCAGGTCTGGCGGGTGCGGCTCTGATTCTCGGACTTACATTAATTCTTACATTTCGGCAGACATTCTATCTAATCGGTGGAGCGGTTGTGCTGATCGGGTTTTATCTCGTTTGGGCGTTGCCTTCAAATAGAAGTGAAATTGGCAAGAGACGAATGAAACTTCAGAAGAAGTATTCACTTTATTATTCACTTGCCTTCCTGCGCGGATGCAGGCGTCACATCTTTACAACCTTTGCATTATTTCTGCTTGTTAAGAATCATAATCTTTCAATTACTGAAGTTTCGTTGATTATGCTTGCAAACAATCTGGTTACGATTTTTACCAATCGCTGGCTTGGAAAACTAACCGATAGTCTCGGTGAAAAGACAATCTTGGTTAGTTGTTCCTTCTTGCTGATACTTGTTTTTTCTGGTTACGCCTATGTAACTTACCTGCCATTCCTGATCGGTCTGTTTCTTGTTGATAACATCCTGTTTGGTTCATCGATTGCCCTCAAATCTTATGTGCGAAAAATATCGAACGCGGCAGACCTGACCAGTTGTCTTTCGTTTGGAATGACTGCTAATCATGTCTCGGCTGTTGTAATCCCTATAGCGGGTGGAATTGTATGGTCAGCTTTTGGTTACCGTGCACCATTTATTGCTGGAGCGGTTATTGTTGCTTTTGATATGCTACTCGCGCTAAGAGTTCCAAGTCGTGATAAACTTAAAATGATTGAGTAGTTTTACTGCATGCAGTAGGGTAGTTCTCTCCCTGTAATAAATAGATGGTCGATCAAAAGAGTCAAATCACCAACATCAACCATGCCATTCGGGTCACCATCGATGTTCGCTTCATCGTTGCATTCAAGCGGTGTCATATTTATAAACAGATAGTCAATCATTCGGGTTAAATCAGTAATGTCAACATGATCTGACGGGTCACCATCAATATTGCCTGTACGATCAATACAACAACTCGCTTTACCTGAGAGTGTTGTCACAGTCGCAAAAGTTAGCTCAATTGGTGATTCAAGTGGCCACGCATTTGTAACCATTGAACCATAGTCGAACGATCTGACAACAACTGTATATTCCTGGTTAGGCAATAGATCCGAAGCTGAATAGTGATACTCGTAAAATTTGAAATTCCCCTCGTTGGTCAGATAGACGGCGAGAGAATCATTGGGTACTTGCGATGGGTCATCCCAATGTGACATTGGAGAAATTGGATATACTTTCCTGATTGCTGTCTCCTGTCCGAACACTGATGCATTACAATTGATCGGTTCAAAGTAGAAGAGTGAGTCAGGATGCTCAGGCAACAGATAAGGTGATTCTGCATTATAATTATCAGGCGACCAGAATAAGTCTTCTTGGCCATTGGGAGCATAAAGGGAGAAAAGTTCATCACGATAGAATCTCGATTTAGCTGCGACCCAATTACCATCGTTTAAATAATATTTGAAATAGTCATCGATATCATACGATGCGACCCGTGTCAGACTATTCAAACTTGATCCTTCAGTTAGATAGATGTTAAACCCCTCAAAATTAAGTTCTTGTGTAAGAATATTTCGTGAGGCTAACGGAATAAATCCATTCCATCTGACTCTAAGACCTGAAGGCAACGCTTCCAAATGTATTAGCGGTGCATTTGGTGCGCAGGTAGCTCTATAATCAGGGATACCATCACCTGTGATAAATATTGTATC
>JAUVAR010000260.1 GCA_030591625.1 Candidatus Zixiibacteriota bacterium | reverse complement strand
TATTCAGTTCCAACACAAACCCTGTTTCTAAACAAGTTTTGATTTCAAGATATCATGCAGATGCAACACACCAACCAAGCGTCCCTCTTTGTCAACTGTTGCCACCTGTGTAATTGAGAACTCTTCGATTATTGCCAGAGCACGATCCAAAATCGCATCAGCCGGAACAGTTTTCGGATTTGGTCGCATCAATTCACCTGCTGTGCGATTGTAAACATCCTCTTTATCCTGGACCAGTCGTCTTAAGTCTCCGTCGGTAAACATGCCGACAGGGATATCATTTTCATCGCACATAATGACACAACCAAGTCGTTTGGAGGTCATCTCGATTATCATTTCGGAGAAAGATGCGTTCGCTTCAATTCGCGGAATATCTTTATCGGCATGATGCAGTTCATGAACATGTTTGAGTAGTCGCTTCCCAAGAACACCGCCCGGATGTAGTTGAGCAAAATCATCGGATGAAAAATTACGTGATTTCAATAAAGCCATTGCGAGGGCGTCGCCCATTACTAACGTTGCAGTAGAAGATGAGGTCGGCACAAGATTATTCGGGCAGGCTTCATGAGCAACAGAACAATTTATAAAAACATCTGCTCTGTTCGCGAGTGGAGAATCGGGTGTGCCACACAAAGCTATTAATTTTATGCCCAATCTTCGTGATGCCGCAATCATAGGTTCGACTTCATCGAGCTGTCCCGATTTTGAGAGGAGCATTAAAATATCGCCTGAGCGAATAAGTCCTATGTCGCCGTGCATCGCTTCGGCCGGATGAAGAAAGAATGATGAAATACCGGTTGAGTTAAAAGTAGCTGCGATCTTCTTTCCAATCAGGCCGGACTTGCCAAGTCCTGAGACGATAATTCTTCCGTCAGTTGCAAGAATCATTTCGACGGCACGATTGAAATTGTCATCCAGCCGCTCAATCAAGCCAGCTACAGCTTCGGCTTCGATGACTATAACTTCTTTGGCGTATTCTTTCCAATCTGTCATCTTACAAGACTCAGCGGATCAACTCCCACTGCCTCAAAATAATGTTCCAGGATTTCTCGCACTGCTCCGTCGCCACCTTTGGTCTCTGTTACAAATTCAACTTCATCTTTGAGTCGTTGACATGAATTGGCAACACCAATAGAAAGGCCAGCTTTTCTGGCGAGTTTTATATCAATCAGTTCATTGCCGACAAAAGCAATATCATCAAAACCGATTTTCAATTCATCAAGCGTAGGCTTAATCAGTGCGACTTTATCTTTCTTTCCCTGCAGAATATATTTCACACCAAGATCATTCATCCGATTATCGGTTGCTGCCGAATGGCGACCCGATACGATTGCAATCTCCAAACCATAATTAAGTGCAAGGGCAACAAAGAGTCCATCGCTGGCATGGAATTTTTTTAGCTCAAGTCCTTCCGGGCCAAAGTAAATACCGTCATCGGTGAAAACACCGTCAATGTCCAATGCGAGCAGCTTAATATTGGCAAGTCGTTTGCGTAATTCTTCTATTGTAATATGGGCCATTCTAATTGTTCTCCGGGGTGCCACGAGCTTTGAGGACAGAACCGATCAATGATTCAATTTCAGAAAGAGGAAGCATCGCGCCTGCATCGGAGAGCGCTTCATTGGGGTTAGGATGAGTTTCAACAAAAAGACCATCAACACCGATTGCGGCGGCTGCTTTGGCCAACGGTTCAATAAACTGTGGTTGTCCGGTTGAAACATTGCCACCACCACCGGGAAGTTGGAGCGAGTGCGACGCATCAAATATCACCGGATGCCCGCTCTCTTTCATAATTATAAATGATCTGAAATCAACAACGAGATTACGATAGCCAAAAGTAGTACCTCGCTCAGTCAGCATAACTTTGTCGGAATTTACTTTGCTGGCGAGTTTACTCATATCTTCGGGTGCAAGGAACTGACCCTTTTTCAAGTTGACCCATTTCCCTGTTTCGGTTGCTGCAACAAGCAGATCTGTCTGGCGGCATAGGAAAGCTGGAATCTGCAAAATGTCAGCAACTTCGGCTACAGGCAAAGGTTGGGTTGTGTCATGAACATCGGTTAGAATTGGAAGGCCGGTTTGCTCTTTGATTTTCTGTAATATTCGAAGTCCTTCATCGATTCCCGGTCCTGTGAATGAACCGGCCGAGAGCCGATTAGCTTTGGTGAAAGATGCTTTGAATACAATCGGTAGATTATATTTTTCTGAAAGTTTAGCCAGATGATCTGCGACTTCGAAACAGAGTGATTCTGATTCGATCACACAGGGGCCGGAAATTAAAAAGAGCTTTCCGCTCTTTACGATTGATGATATCTCTTTGTTCATAGCGGAGAATATACAGTATCTGGAGCGAGCGGGCAACCGGCCTGTTTGTCGTTGTCAGGCTTACTGTTTACGGAAGATCCAGCGGATTTTGTCACTTTCGGAAGTGATAAAATTGTCTGCCGCTGTTTTTGGCATCGTGTCATTGACCGAATAGAGCCAGAAATAGCCGTTGCCAGCCTTGACTGAATTTATCCCCTTCACAAATGCTCCGGCCGATGTTTGCGTGATATTCACCATATGTTTAGCGGTTAGAAGGTCCAGAACCGAGACAGAATCTTGTCCGCTCAGTTCAATTATAATAGAATCAACCGGAACCGACTCGGTTTCTTCAACTTGATCCGATGATGAACAGGCGTTCAAAAGGAACAAACAAGCGATAAGTATTAATGCTAATATTCGAGTTTTCATAATTGTATTCTCAGTTGGTATAATTTAGACAGAAGATTTGTTCTAATCTTACTTGAGTCAACAAAGAATATCTCTAATACAAATTGAATGCTCTTTTGTTGTTTTTTGTAAACTTAGGCAGTAAGATTATACACGAAAATGTAATGAGGAGAAGCAGTCATCGATTATAGTCGGATTATAAATAAATCGTTTCAGATCGCCACAAAGTACCCATCACTGATGATTTTTGGAGCATTTGCAGGTTATGGTTTTGCGTTTAATACAGATACCGGCGATGAAAGTGTTGGTGGCTTTAATTTCCTTGAGCCGATGTCACCTGAAGAGCTGATGGCTGTTTTTGGGGCTGTCTTTCTGGCTCTGATGATTCTAATGCTTGTGTTAACGGCTATTTCATTTATTGCATCCCCCGCTCTTATTGACTCAGTTAATAATATTGCGCGAGGTGGAAAATACAGGTTCTGGGATTCATTCTCGCATGGTGTTGATTTTTTCTGGCGGATGTTTGGCTATACCATGGTAGGTATAGGCGCTGCTATATTGATTGCAATAGTAGTAGGAATCTTAGCAATTATTCTGACACCATTTTCACTGTTGTTGACAATTCCTTTGGCGTTTACTGCCTTTATATCACTAACTGCAATTTTGGGTCTTGGAAAACGAGCAATGGTTGTGCGGGATAGCTCTTTGGCCGACTCAATCAACGAAGGGTACTATCTTTTTAGAAGCAGGCTAAGTGATGTTGTGGTAGGGGTGCTGATCAATGCAGGCTTCTTTATTGCTGTATCAATTGGAGTTATGATTGTATCGTTTGTAGTGTTTGGGCCGATTAATTCTGCTGTCAGGTCGATACTTGAAGGGGATAGTGTCATTATGATAGGCGGGATGCTTCTTGCTTTGCCGATTACAATAGTGGTCGGCGGGTTTTGTGGTGTATTCTTTTCATCTTTCTGGACTCTCTTTTACTTTGAATTAGTTGAACCAGGAGGACAGAGCCATCCCGTTAACCCGGATCATCCGGTCGAGCCGGATCAACCTGTCGAACCGGACCAACCTACAACGGATCAGCCTTCTCCGCCATCAAATGATGAAAATGACCCGTATGACAAAATCTGATCTTCTAAATATATATCTTGTCGTTTTAGCTTGCGGGGTAAGCCACTTTTGCTCTATTTTCGCGTCGTGAAACATTACATACTATTTATACTATTGGTTGTTGTTGGCAGCAGCATTCTTGCCCAGAGCGATGATTCCAATTCGGGACGAAAGATATTTCTGCC
>JAUVAR010000132.1 GCA_030591625.1 Candidatus Zixiibacteriota bacterium | reverse complement strand
ATAATAATCGTGTGTGTGTATTTGATAAAGATGGAAAGTATAAATTCTCTTTTGGAACCAAGACACCTCCTGATCTTCTTGATAATCCACCTACAGGCAGCTTCTCATCACCGTTTACGGTTGAAATAGACAAAGCCGACAAGGTATATATCTCAGATATAATCAATGGTAATATCCAGGTGTTTGAGCCGGATGGAACATATTCAAAAACTATCAATGTCACTGTCGAAGAGGGCATGCAAAAGTTCAAGCCTAATACATTTGTTATTCTTGAAAACGGTAATCTTATCTGCGTTGATGGCGGTAACCATCGATTGGTATGGATCGATCAGAATGGTGCAATTCTCAAAACCGTAGGTAAGCGTGGTGCTGGTGATGGTGAGTTTAATTACCCAGATGGAATAACTTTAGCTCCAGATGGAACAATTTTTGTAGTTGATGGTATTGGTGCACGTGTTGTCAGGTTCACTAAGGACGGCGAATTCATGAGTAACTTCGGAAAACCTGGAGTTGGCGCCGGTGAGTTCGGAAGACCAAAAGCTATCATAGCAGATGATAAAGAACAGTTGTGGGTATCTGATGCAATGGGACACCTGGTACAGGTGCTTGCATACGACGGAACTCCAAAGTCAGTTGTAAAGAAATTTGATAAAGATGGTGAAGAACTGGTTTCTCCACGTGGTATGGTTCTCCGCGATGGTCGTTTCTACATTGTGAATCGAATAAATCATACCCTCTTAGTAATGCAGTTGGACTAAATAAATTTGAATGTAATTATGAAAATCAATAAACCCATTAACTTAAAACGAATTGCTTATCAAACCTTTAGGAGGTAACTAAGGTATGAGAAAATCAATCGTAATCATTATTGGATTAGCTCTGTTGACCCTGCCGTCAATCGCGATGGCTGGCGTCCAGGGCTCTCCTCATGATCTGTCTTCAGGCACTGAAAAGATTTGTTATCAGTGCCACACTCCTCATAATGCTGGTTCTACAGCACTTTGGGGTGGTGGAGCTCCAGGGGCGGCCTATGGAAATATGGCTGACCTATGTTTCACCTGTCATGATGGCGTTATCGCTACTCAGTATTCCGCTTTTGATCTGACAAAACAGCAGCATAAAGCGAGCGGTCTTAACGACTGTTCTGGCGATGCAGCTTGTCATGATGTTCATAACGGAACAGTTGGCTCCAAGTTCTTGCAGGTTACTGCAACAAATGGTACTTTCTGTGAATCCTGTCACAACTCAACCGATGCTGGTGGTCTTGGTGACCATACAGCTGGTATTGAGCACTACATGGACAAACCATCGACTTTCACATGTTACCAGTGTCACTCTGCTCACGGTGCTACTCCTCAGAGTTCACCAATTGGTTCTTTGACTCACCCTATCCTGCTCGACGACAATATGGCAGGTGGTGTGTATGGTTCATTCTGTGTAAGTTGCCATAAAGGTACCATACCAACTGCAGCTATTATTGGTACTGGTGGTGTTGCGGTAGCTGTATCTGATACAGGTACATACGCAGAAGCTGGCGACGGTTCTGTCTCTCCAAGACATCCAACGTCTGCAGGTTCTATGACCGGTTGTAACTCCTGTCATGATATTCATGACCCTACAGGTACAGCATCTGGTTATATCCTGACCACAGATAACACAGATTCAGGTTTCTGTGAAGACTGTCATTCCAATGCAACTCTCGGAGCTCCAAGTGTAACTGCAACAGGAACTGGCACTCACTATGTGGGTCAACCTGATTCTGCTGGTATGAACGGTGGCGGTGCGGTCCTTCCTTGGGCGAACCAAATCGATGAAGATCAAGACGCTGGTGCTGACTGGTCTGGTACTGCAAATGAAATGGTTTGTGAAACCTGTCATTCAGTTCATAGATATGGTACTGACAGTAATGGAGCAACAGCTGGTGGTGGTAACTACTTCCTTCGTGTCTTGAACGAAACAGGTGCTACTGGTAACCAACTTTGCCGTACATGTCATACATTGAACTAAATTAGTAGAGAGTTATTGGTTAAGGCAATTTATTGTCTTTAACCACTTTACTTATATCGGGCAGAGCCCGGGCAATATAGCCCGGACTCTGTCCTTTTTTGAAAATGAAAACAAAACTGATTGCAATAAAAATCCTGATCATTCTAATGATCACCCAACCGGCAGTGTCGGGGAAAAATGTGGAAATTTTATTCCCTGCACCCTACGGTTCTATCTCTAATAATCATATTTATATTATTGGTTATAGTGAGGCTCCGATGGTTGAGATTATTCTCAACGACAGGAAACAAACTGTTGGGATCGTTAAAGACTCAGTTTTTCATTTCAAAATTGAACTCCCCTATGGATTGAATGAAATTAAAGTACTACCGATATTCTCTGGTGATTCCGTGAGTCCTGATGATACAGCCTTTGTTGAAATTCTCAGCTCTCCCGATATTGCCCGAAAATTCAGACGGATATACCCAACGATTGAATTCCATAATGGTGAGGGAAAAAAATCTTGTGAGAAGTGTCATGCCCAGGTATGGTCTGATCTGTCAGTTACAAAGGAAAGTAGTAGTTGTCTTGAGTGTCATACCGAATTTGATGAAGGCCGTTCACTTCATGTTACAGAGGATAAACAAAACTGTTCGATCTGTCACGGTTCGCCCGAGGATTTGCCTTCAGAATATGCAGACATGGGTACAGATAATCCCTGTTTCTTCTGCCACAAAGACAAGATTCAATCTTTCGATCAGGAATTTGTTCATGGCCCTGTAGCAGGTGGAGCTTGTACCGTCTGCCATAATCCTCATGGTTCAGGCTATGATAAATCTCTTGTATCAGCGCAGGAAATTCTCTGTTTCTCCTGCCATGAATTCACTCAGGAAATGAAAGAGATGATGGTGCAGCATAGACCTTTCGAAACAGGTCGATGCTCAAGTTGCCATGACCCTCACGCAACCTCAAACAAATGGGTACTGGTAAAGTCATCTGAAACAGTCTGCCTCACATGTCATAATAAAGATGATCTAGGAATGGAGTTTCATCGCCATCCATTTAACGTGAAGCCAAAGCGCCATTTAAATACTGACTTAGAGTTGTCAAGCACCGGTCGCCTGGAATGTCTGTCTTGTCATAATCCTCATGCTTCTCAGACAAAACATCTGCTTCGAGTAACGAATAAATTCATTTGTGTAGGATGTCACGCGGATAGAATATGAAAACAAGTACTATTATATACGCTATTATAATTAGCTTAATGTTGTTGGTGGGGTGCAACCGTGGTCCCAAACCGGGTATGGAGATAGGTTGGCCCCCGCCACCGCAGAAAGCTAAGATCATATATGTTGAGTCTATCTATGGTTCTCAGAACCTCAAGAGAAATTTTTGGGGAACTATTAAGGACTTCTTTTTCGGTAAAGGGGAATATTTCGAAATTGGAAAACCTTACGGTGTTAGGCAAAAAGAAGGTCAAAAATTCTTCATAGCTGACACTGGGAAAAAGGGGATTCTGGTTATCGATAAAGAGACTGGAACGATCAAGCTATATACCCATTATAGCAAGCAGGGCGCGTTAAAAGAACCGGTTTATGTCACTCTTGATGCCTTAGAAAACATATATGTTGCCGATACTAAACTTAAGAGAATTATAGTATTTGACAAGAACTTCAAGTTTAGCCATTTCATTGGAGTAGGCCAACTGGAGGGACCTGTTGGAATAGCCTTTGATAAATCGCAGCAAAGAGTGTATGTCGTTGACTCACAAGGGCATAACGTCAAGATATTTGATCGCGAGGGAGGCTTGATTGGACAGTTTGGAGGAAGAGGAGACAACCAGGGAGAATTTTATTATCCGCTGGCTGTTGTTGTCAGCAAAGGTGACACCGTGTATGTAACAGATTCATTCCATTTTGCTGTTCAAGCTTTCGATCTTGATGGTAATTACCTATTTAGCTTTGGACCGGGTAAAGATGGAACTGGAACTATGGGCAGACCCAGGGACATAGCGATAGATTCAGACAATAACATTTATGTCACAGACGCACTAAGCAATGATGTCCAGATCTACAATAGTACAGGGGATTTCTTGATGAGATTCGGCAGCGGTGGTATCGGTCCAGGACAGTTCAGGTTACCTGCCGGAATAACTATAGATGATAAAGATTATATATACATAGCGGATTCGATCAACAGGCGAATCCAGGTTTTTAGATACAGTAAAGAAATATGATTACTTGGAGTTTAAAATGAAATATAGAAAATCTATTATCTGCTTAGTATCAGTTTTGGCAGTAGCTACAGTCGCTTGGGCAGGAGTTAAGGATACCAAACATAATTTTGCATCTGCTACCAGCAGTCCCAATGCTTACTTTTCTGGTACAACCCAACCCTGTGTATTTTGCCATACAGCTCACAATGCAGGCTCCGAAGCACCGCTATGGAATCATGAAAACACTGCACCTCCGCTCTATGATGTCTATGGATCAAATTCAATCGACATGACTATTCAACAGCCTCATCAAGGATCGCTAATATGTCTTTCATGTCATGATGGAACAATTGCAATAAATTCTCTGAGTAATCTTCCCGGACCGTCAGGTGCCGGCAATTATGGGTTTCCTGCCGGTGCCGCACTTGATGGGTTAGGGCGATTGACTGCAACTTCAAGTGCTTTTATTGGAACTGACTTATCCAATGATCATCCAGTCGGAATCATATACGATGCTACGAAGGATCCAACAGGGTTTGTTAACAAAACTGGTAGCAGTCTGAGCTATCCCGATAAATTGCTTCAGGATGGAATCTATGTAGAATGCTCTTCATGCCATAATCCGCATGATGATACATATACCAATTTCTTAATTGAATCAAATACCGGGTCAGCACTCTGCCAAAGATGCCACACTAAGTAAGGAATAAATGTTGTCTCGCTCCTGTCTCATAACAGTTCTCTCAATGTTCACTATATTTATAGTGTTGTCTGCTGAAGTACATGCACAACATAGTCTGACTGGTGAGATAGGGATCGACCTGGAGCAGTATAATTTTGGAGCGGTACACAAGAACGATAATGGCGAATACTCGATTAGTCGAGCTCGTTCAGCTCATTTCATAAAAATGGATTTTAATGGACCGGTAGTTAACAATAAATTTGCTACATATGCTGTAAGCACCTTTTTGGGTGGTACATATTTTGACTCTCGTTCAAGTGAATTTGTATCTCAAGACTATGTTGATCCGTCTATAAGTGCATACTTCTCGCAGCTGACTTTGTTACCAACCAAAAAATATCCATTGTTGTTATTCAAATCGAATACGGAAAATTATACCCTGCGCTACGAACAATCAAATCGTTCAGATCGAAATCGATTGCGTCCTGCCCTCGCAGTTGTCAGACGTTACAAACGAAACATGAATAGTACAGGTGCAGTTTGGCGATATACACCTGCCGAATTCCTGAATTTCTCGGCATCTTATACAAGTAGTAGTTTGCAATCAGTACGCATTTACGATTTTGCCGAAGATAAAGATCTTGAAATCTCAACGATGAATACTCCAACGTTCATTACTGATACACTCCTGAAAGTATCATTTAAGAATAATTATGATGGCCCTGTAACAATTGTTATTATCAACGAAGACTCTCTGTTACAAGGGCATCCCCTGACAATGATAATTGATTCTATTCCGTCTATGGAAAAATTCGATACACTTCTATTCCCGGGATTTAATGAGATAACAATAAATGCTGCAGGATTGAATTCATTCCGCGAAATTAGATATATTGATTCTAATTTGAATTATACAATTAAGCTTCGTGATCCTTCTTCACCAAAAGACTCAGAGCAGGAAACAGATGAAGTCTTAAGTATTCTTGAACTTGGTGGTGCAGGCAGAATTAGTAATGCAACTACCTACAGATTTGCTGATTCACGTGATCTTGTTACAAAGTTAGGGACGATCGTTTCCAATATTGATAATCAATTTGCTTTTGAGTTTTCCCGAAAATTAAAAGCAAATATGTCAACAACTGCAAGTACATCTACAGCGAAAGATGAAAGCCAGCCTGATCAAATTAGCAAATCGTTTGACAATATGGCCACAATGAATTTTAGTCAGCGTAGAGGAATTTCTGCCATCTTTTCACATGGGTTTTCCAAAAGTTCTTCAGAAAACGAAAGGGACTCTCTTCGTTTTGATACTTTGACACCTGGCGGTTCGATTGTGGATACAGTCGTAGTGACGTATATTGGCGGACCAGAGACCAAGCTAACAAACTTGGGATCAATAGTGTCTTATGCATCCAATAGATTCAACCATGTATTTGGTATGCTCACTAATTACTCTACTACCAGCAGTAGTGTCGGCGGTGGTGATAGTCGTATTTCGACTGAGCTGACCAATAAGGGAGAATTGATGTTAATTGGTGTTGAGCTTAAACCAGCGACATCAGTGCAATTATCCAGTATGAAGCGAACTGACCCGGATGAGTCCAGTACTGGCCTTACAGCTCAATTGTTAGTGGATGCTACATTACCCCCTTCAGAAAAGTTTGGTGAAATTAAATTCAAAACTGACATTGGATACCAACGACAATCGGGTGACAATGGTTCTAATATCAAAAAGTATTATCAATTTGATGGTACCCTTGCGAAAGAGTTTTCTAAGAGCCTTAAATTAGAGATCATGACAAGCCAAAAAATAGAAACCTATGGTGGATCAATACCTGTTGCGGGTGAAAATGCAGACCAAAAAAGCCCGGCCAAAGAACCTGAATACAGAGCATTTTACAGATTAGGTTTGAAAGGAAAACCTTTTCACTGGATGCTTTTGTCTGGTACATACTCCCATATTACATCTGCCGGTACTGCACTCAGTCGATATGGATTATCATTGAATGCAGAAATTCCCAAAATAGGTCTCCCTCTGAAAATGTTCTTTAATAAAGATGTAAGAAATATTGGGGATTTGGAACCACAGTCAACGATTTCACTTGATACCAAGATTACTTATTCGATTAGAAAAATCAAAATCACGATAGAGCACTCTTATAAAAAAGAGAACCAGATTTTTGATGTATTTACCAACCATGAGATTCGTGCAAAAATTTCACGACAGTTTGGACTCTACTAAGATTATGAAACTGATTAAAACTCTCATATTTTGTTT
>JAUVAR010000056.1 GCA_030591625.1 Candidatus Zixiibacteriota bacterium | reverse complement strand
AGATGAATCGATCAGGATCGGTTTGGCCCCAAGCAGCAATGTTATATTGGCCGCCGATGGCCAGGCAAAACTGGGGATATAAACTCTGTCGCCCGCTTTGATACCTAAGGCTGAAAATGTGATATGAATTGCTGCTGTCCCTGAACTGACTGCAATAGAATTTGATGCTCCGGTATAGGAAGAAAGTTTATTCTCAAATTCTTTAACTCTCTCCCCTTGCATCAACCATCCAGATTCGAGAACTGCTGAAACAGCTTCAGTTTCTCGTTTGTCAAAGAAGGGACGAGCGAGTGAAATCGGAGCTTTGATCGCCGTAAAATCCATCGCCTTGTATCAATCTGATTTGGCCATCGTTTGCCAGCGATGATTTGATAGATCGGCCGTATCCGATGAAGTGTGTTTACGATAGTACTCAGCTGTTCGACTGATTCCTTCTTCGAGATCGATCCTTGCGTGGAATCCGACCAGATTACGAGCTTTGTCAACTGATGGTACACGGAGTTCAACATCCGGTCCTGATCGTTCCTCAAACCTGAGTTGAGAATTTGACCTGAGTACACGAACAACAGTCTGAGCGAGGCCGTAGATAGTAATCACCGCTCTCGCATTACCGATATTGAATGATTCACCTATAGCATTGGGATGAGTTAGTCCGAGAAGTAAGCCATCGAGGAAGTCATCAATATAACACCAGGCACGTATTTGGTTACCATCCCCATGAATCATAATGTCTTTGTCTTCAAGAGCAAGTTGGATAAATTTCTTTAATGCCCCCTCACCAATCTGGCCGGGGCCATAGACATTAAACGGTCTGACAGAAACTGTCGGCATACCAAATTCCTGATGATATGCTTTGGTCAAATGTTCTGCGGCAAGTTTGCTGACTGCGTAGGTCCATCTCGCTTCACCAACTGCACCAATTTGGGTTGTATCAGTTTCTTCGGAACGGAAAGCTGCTTGACCGAACACTTCAGAGGTTGAAAAATCAACTAACCGTTCGAGTCCGCTTAATTCTTTGGCAGCTTCCAATACTTTGGCTGTACCGAGCAAATTAACTCGGATAGTTTCTGTCGGATGCTTGATAACTGTGTCAATGCCGGCAATTGCAGCACAATGGACAACGATCTGAGCACCTTTCATAGCTTTTTCAAGAGGCGGATAATCGAGGATATCTCCTTTGACTAACTTTAGATTGGGATGATCTTTATAGTCGCGATTCTCAAGCGAGTTACGTTTAAAATTGTCGTAGACAGTTATCTTATTTTTTTCAATCAGACGACCGATCAATGAAGAGCCAATAAATCCGGCACCACCAGTTATGAATATATTCTTACCTTGAATCAAACCAACCTCCGGTACTGCAGCGGCCTGTATTGACCATCTGCAATCATTATCTTTTCAGATAGTAATCTGTGGGTTTAAGAACGTTTGTAGCAACAAAAAAAACCTGCCAAGAATGACAGGTTTTAGTTATCGGTGAAGGGCAATTTTAGGAGCCGAGTCCGGCCATCTGCATAAATGTCTCAGCTTTTGAATATTCTTCACGAAGATCGTCAGAAAGGGATTCCAGTGAAGATTCATCAATCTCCATATAATCAAGGACACCTTCACTAATTTCTCCAACAAGATACTGTTCTTCGTCGTCATAAAATGTTTTCTTTGAGACGTAGTTGGATATATGAATTATCTGTGCGACTAAATCTTCTGATTCAGATGCTTGAGGGTTATGGTGAAATGCAATCGCCTCAGATAATCTCTGAGGGAGTTTCCATTGTTCGGCCAACACAGCACCAAGCTGAGCATGATTGAAGCCTATTGTTTTCTCCTCAAGAATATATGACTCGGTAATCTTATCTTTACTGCGGGCGTCGGTAAACAGTTTGTAATCATCTTTTAAGAAACAGCACAAAATTACTTTTCCGATATCATGAAGCAGTCCACCCGAGAAAGCTGCATCGGGATCAATCATACCTTTCGCTCTTGCTCTTTTGGCCAGAAGACGACCACAAAATCCGACCGCTAATGAATGACGCCAGAATTTATCCTGGAATTCCTGATCGAAATCATCACCCTTGAACATATCGAGAACAGATGCCGAAAGAACGAGGTTTTTTATAGCTTCAAGCCCAACAATAACAACTGCCTGCTTGACCGATTCAACTTCTCTTGCCAACCCATAAAAGGCTGAGTTAGTCAGTTTGAGAACCTTGACCGACATAGCGGGGTCTTCCGACAGAATAGATGCAATCTGTCCGGCTGACACATTCGGATCGTTAATGACTTTTTGAATCTGGTGAAATACGATAGGGGGAGTTGGCAGATTTCTAATATTGGAAACAATCTGCCTGACTTTGTTATCTATCGTTCCTGTCGCTGTCGTCATGAACAATCCTTTATTTTTTTAATCGTCGAATTCATCGAGCAAACCTTCAGCAATTTGTTGCTTTATTTCGGGTTGCTCATAAAATCCGCTGTCAATACGTTTTCGAACTTGTGCCAGTTTTTCATTTCCGGCTTCAGTTTGCATCCTATCCACATGGAGTGATGCATCAGCGAGATCCGCTATTTTCCGTCTTGCTTCATCTGAGATATCTACGGTATCCTTTTTAGGGGCCGTAGAATTCTCTTGAACCGCCTGCGATTTATTGTCGCGGTTAACCGAGCCTACAAGGCCTTTTTCCGGAACTGGTCCTATTTCCATAATTTCACCTTCTGACTATCCTATCGTCGGTAAAGAGCCTTTACTTTAGGGCACTTTTAAGGTTAAGATTTTCCTATTCTCTTTTACTTGGTTCCATTTATCAAGTAAGTTGGTGGTTTAGAATCACCCAAGTACTGCATAATTTTGTGGGAATTTTTCAATTCCTCCAGTTCATCCTTTATTCGAGCATGCCGATCTTTGGCATACTGCTCATTATCCGCTACGAGTTTAATATTCTTTTTAACCAACGTAATAATGCAGTTGGTTGTTTTCTTTATTTCAGGATGCACTGAAGCAGCCTGAAACTGCTGTTGGTTACGTTGTCTTATTGCCTGCACTTTGTCGTCAGAAAGTTTTATCCTGCGCTGACATCGTTCAATCTCGGCATAGAGATCAAGCAGGTTTTCATCTTTGTCGTACTTGATTATATCGCTCTGTTTATCCAGGAGGATATAGAGCGATTGATAAAATGAATACTCTTTCTTTAAAATCGACAGCAGTTCCTGTTCGATACCAGTTAATGTCTTAGTTTTCATATACGGTAAATCTAACCTGTTGTTGAAAATCCCTGAGTTGATGTTACCGGTACTGCTGCAACAGCCATTAACTCATCCGGTTCGGCTTCTATTTTTTCTTTGGCACCGACCCAGCCTTCGCGAAGGTTCTTAAGTATTTTGATATTATCTTTTATCAGTTTGATATCTTTAGTCGCTTCAACAGTATCTGTCTGATTGATCATGAACGAATATATTTTCCCAAGGTTTTCGGCAATTTCGCCACCTTTGTCAGTATCAAGCGTCGTGTATAGATGAGTGATAAATTTCTTTGCTTTTTCAAGCTGTTCCCATCCTTCATTCAGTTTCTGTTGATTATAGAATTCAGAGGCCTGATTGTATGCTGTAATAGCACCGTCATAGACTTGAATCACCAATTCAATCGGTGATTTCCCCATGATGTCAGTCTTTTGATATGAAGATGTTTTTGAATCCACTATTATCCTTTCCTATGGTTTATCTTAACGTCTGGTTGCTGACCAATTTGTCTGTATCTGAGCCAGTTGTGTTGTTAGATATGCACTCTGAGAGTTCATCATTCCGAGAACTTCTTCCATACGTATAAATTGCTGTTTTAGTCGTTCACGACGCAAAGTAAGGCGTTCGTCAAATTCTACTACACGTTCTTTTATATTCTTGACCTGAGCTTCATAAGACTTGATACGAGAGCTTATCAGACCTGTATCACTTTTGGAAAGTGAATCGAGTAAGCCGTTCAACGATGAAGCGACACCTTTTGAAAGGCTTATTTTACCTTCAACTCCCGAGCCAATCTGTGCAGCCTCGTATGTAACTTTGATCTTCAACCCGGCCGTTGTTTCGTTGTCTTCCAGGCCGGTGAGCATCTGACCTTTGCCTTCAGCCTCTTCACCATTGATAGTCCCTTCGACATTAACACCTTCTTTTCCAACACCACCCGCCAAACCAAGAATAGAAAAGGCTGAACTTGAAATAGAAGTTTCTATTCCCACAGTCGAACCTTCTCCATACGTAGAGCTGGTTAGTTCAACATAGCCTGTAGTAGCCGAAGTCGATATCCATTCAGCAGTCAACCCACGGCTGCCAATTTTGGCGTCCGCGTCAATCTTCTCCTGTAATTCATCAATTAATTCAGCAGTTGAATTGTACTCTTTAGCTGTTAGAATAATCTCGTCTGATATGATATTATTGGTATTAAATTTGAGTCTGTTATTGGCCGAGGTTAGCGTTATGGGAGTCGTTGCAAGATCAGTAATTGTGGTTGCTTTGAAAATTCCCTGAGTGGCGGCCTGAGTTATTTCAACATCATAATTTTCACCAATCTCGGTAGCTGCGGTTGCAGATACAAACTCGAGGAAGTTGGTCGAGGTCGAACCTGAATTGGCAAAAAGGTCAATTACTTCATCTAAGTTATTTTCGAGAGCTTTATCCAGTGCAGCTGAATCTTTGATAGATATTTTTCCATCCGACCCGGTTCGTATTCCAATTGTTGCCAACTGATTATAGTTTGAAGTTAGCCCTTCAATTCTGTTACCCATCACCCTTCTAATTGAGCTCTGCATCGTCTGAATGATCACATCACCCATTAAAAGGCCAGTTTCTTTGGTAACTTCATTGTAGGAGTTTTGTTCATCAATAAAAGACATGACGTTGTTGTATGCTGCGATCCAGTCATTGATTTTACTTTTAACGCCTGCAGTATCATGGTCAGTATTGAGGGTTATAAAATCTCCAGCTTCGGTCTCTTTTCGCAGAGTAAGTGTAATACCGCCTATAACATCGGTAAGAGTATTTGTCTCGGAAGTAATAGTAATCGGCGAACCGGTTCCACCATTAGACCCAACTGCTACTTTTGCATCAGACGCTTCCTGCAACAACGGCGCAAATGTTTGTACCTGAAATATATCCCCTTCAGAAAGCTGGCCGGCAGACATAGAAAGATACATTCCGTCGGAACCTGTTCCGACTAGTTCAACTTCATTATCAGCCTGAGTTACAACGATAGACCCCGAATTAGTGCCGTCAGTCCAGTCGATTGTGATATTATCAGTTCCAATTGTCTGCGCACCGGTGCCTTTGACAGTAAAAGTGTAAGTCTTGTTTACATTACCAGAATATGAAGAGGAAACTCCCAACGAGAGGACAGCATCAGAAGTCGATTGAACCGAAACTTCTTCAGGTGAATCAAATCCTGCTGTCGAAACATTTATAGTTTCTCCGCCAGTGAGCGATGGAGTCATATTGATTGAATTTTTAATACCGGTACCTTGACCGGATATCACCAGCCTGAACGGGTTCGACTCTGATCCGTCATCGATGATAGTCGCACGTACTCCTGCATCAGCTTCGTTTATTGCCTGTTTGATGCCTATCAGAGAGTTATTCGATGAGTCAATTGTAATAGTTTTGGCGGACCTGTCGCCAACGCCGAGTAAAATTGTTCCAGTACCGAAAATAGCCTCAGACTCATCATTAAAGCCCTGTGAGGCGATCTGATGGTTTCTTGCGAGTGACAGCACCTGTAGATCATATGATCCCGCACTGACACGTCCGTTAGCCGTAGCACTAAGAAAACCCTCATCAGAGAGTGAAACAGTACCTTTTTCAAAGGTAGCACTGCGCATAAGACTGGCTGTTAGGGATTTAAGACCGAAAATTTTTGCCTGAAGGGCACCCAATGTGGAGACGATATTTGTTTTCTCCGCCTGATCTATCTCCATGAGATAGGCGGGTCGTCTCTCAAAATCGATTATGGCATCAATATAGGATTGTGTGTCAATCCCGGAAGCGATGCCATCAATAGTGAAACCTGCCATGATAATCCTATAAGCTTTTCGACTTCAATGTCTGTTTATCTTTTTTGTTTAGTGATTCGGGAGAGAATTTAATCTCTCCCGAATCCGGGTCTATATCGCTAAATGGCGATTTAGAAGAGCGACAGCACCTGCTGCGGCAACTGATTCGACTGGGCAAGCATTGCCACGCCGGTCTGCTGCAATATCTGATTCTTTGTGAATTCAGACATTTCTTCTGCCATATCAGTATCACGAATGATCGACTCAGAAGCGGTAAGGTTCTGAGATGCGATACGGAGGTTTCTCAGGTTAGATTCGAGAGTATTCTTCTGGAAGCTACCAAGAGTTCCTCTTGTTGTTGAGACTTCATTGATCGCTGAATCAATAAGAGCCTGTGAATCCTGGGCACCCTGGACGGATGTTACATCTATATTCGCAAGCGAACTATAGAGGTTACCGGCCTGGTTCTTACCCAGTGACGAAGCTGACATATTACGGATAGAAATAGAAGCGGTCTGACCAACATTGGCGCCAATCTGGAAGACAAGCGACTGATCAATGTTATTGATCGTTTCAGTACCACCCTGTGAAGTCAAGTTATAAGTCAGCTCAGTTGATTCTGAACGGTCAGCATTAAAGACTGTAGTCTTCACACCAGCAGTTACGTTAGTGGCCGGGCCACCATCGAGTCTGACATCAAACTTAGCTGCTTTAACGTCAAGTAACAAATTACCAACATTGATACCATTCAGTGCAGTAGCGATCGTCATATCGACGGATCCCTGAGTGATGCCAGAACCAGAAGCTCTATCATTAAGAGTGACTGTGCCGGTTGAGCCATACTTGACTGAGGTTATTGAGTTGGTGTAGTTATCAAAACTGACGAGAGCATCTGTGCCCTGAAGACCGAGAGTATCGGCAGTCAAGCCAAGGACGTGCATCGCGTCACCAGTACCGCCACCAGTATCGTTCAGCTTGATCGAGTAGTCAGAACCCTCGTCACGCGTTGCGAACTGAATGGTGTTACTGTTTTCAACTGTGGAGGCGATATCGTTAGTGGTTGCACCACCGGCGATAGTTCCAAAACCACCACCGCCACCTGTTGTTCTTAGCGATGTATTGATTGCAGTGTTCAAAGCATCATGAGCTGTATATGTACCAGCTGCGATTGTAGCAGTAGCTGTACGGCCACCAGTCCACTGAGCAGTAGTTACTTCAAAACTCAAGACATTGGATGAAGCACCGCGATCAGAAGCAGCAGTGAAATCAAATCCCTGAGCTGTACCAGTCGTATTAGAGACTGATTCTACACGGACTGAATACTGTGATCCAGAATTGGCAGCTTGGATAAACATAGAATTCTGGTTACCTGCGGCGGTAGCAACAGCGTTGACTTTACCAGCCAAAGAGGCGTTCTGGTTAATTGCACTCTGAACCTTAGCAGCGACATCAGAGGTTGTGTCACCAGCGGCAACGTCAAACGAGATCGTCTGGTTACCAGTTGTCGATTCACCGTTCTCCTGGTAGTTTACAACGATGTTGTAAGTACCAGCATCACCTGCAGTAGCTACACCAGCACCACCCTGCATACCAACAGTAGCCATACCGGCTGCTGAAAATAGAGAAGCGCTGTCAGCAACAGCTGCCATCTCCATACCATTACCCCAGGCATCGGTCATAGCGAACGAGTCTGAAGTTTTCTTGGCAACACCAGATGCCTGAACAACATCGATGTTATGGATTTTTTCAGTCAGGTTGACTGGATCACCATCGGTGTTAGCAAGCGAAATACCCAACGAAGTTGTATTCAACGTGGAAGTTGAATCAGCAGTCTTTGTTGCGGAGATCGAATGTGCACCAGTGGTCAGGTTGGACTTATTAATAGCAAGTCCAGAAGAACCTGCCGAAGTGATTGTGGCGACATTGTCTTTTGTGCCGTCAAGGATCTTCTTCGTACCAAACTGAGTGTTGGCGGCAATACGATCGATTGTGGCAATCGCATTGACAATTTCTGCTTGGTCAGCAGCCAACTGATCGGTGTCGTTGAAGCCTTCGTTAGCAGCATGAATTGCTAACTCTTTCATCGAGATCAACAGATTGTTGATTTCAGTGAGGGCTCCTTCAGCGGTCTGGATCATTGTGATTGATCCTTCGGAGTTCTGGATCGCGCGGTTTAGACCGGCAATCTGCGAACGGAACTGTTCAGAAATAACCAGACCGGCAGGATCGTCGGCTGCTTGGTTAATTCTAAAACCAGAAGATAACTTCTGCATCGACTTTGAAATCGCGTTCGAAGTAATCTTCAGATTACGGTTGGCGTTAATAGCCGCCAAGTTATGATTGATACGAAGTGACATTTGTCATTCCTCCTTGAATATGTATCAGGTTTCCGTACCTATTTTAATTCCAAGTTTCAAAGGACGTCACTTCCTATGTCTATGCGGTGCGTCATGCACCCGTTAATCCAATTAACATTAACAAAACTAAGTCTGTAAACTTTCGTCGCCCTCCCCATTATAAAATGCGTTTAATCGCTTAATGCGCTTTTGTCATACTCCGTTAATCGGCAGGAGCCTGAATGACTTAAGACCTTTTTCCCATTTTTTTTACTCTTTTATAAAATTAAATCAGGCTCTCGAAGTTTCTTGACTGAGCGAACCAAGTCGCTTGGCTGCCGGACTATATCCAGGATCAATTTCTACCGCTCGTTTAAATCCAAGAATCGCTGAATCTGCATGTCCCATAACAAGATAGCATTCGGCCAGGCGAGTCAGAACGGGAGCACTTTCCGGTTGGGAGGTCAAATATTTCTCATAAGAGTTGATCGCATTTGAGGGATCAGAGAGAGTTTCATAAATTTCACCGATTATTTGCCAGAGCTCAAATTCGGTTAAATTCACCTCAAGATATTTCTCAAACGCCCAAATCGCTTCTTTTCCACGATTAAGGTGGATGCGACAAACACCAAGATTTTTGTACGCTGTGCTAAATGGCGGAGTCGATTCAATAGATTTCTGATAATATTTCTCAGCAGTTTCAAACTCGCCAAGCTTGAAATAGCAGTTTCCGATGTCAGAAAAAACTTCGGCATCAGCCATATTAATAGTCACCAAACGAGAAAGTGCTATTCTTGATTCTTCATATTTTCCAAGATCGTACAATACAGAACCAAGTAGTTTGTCTGTTTGTGAGCCACCGGAACAACCCTTGATAGCCTTCTTCAATATATCGGCTGCTTCGTTCAATCGGTCAGAATTTCTATATATCTGGACAAGTTTGGTTAGTGCGACTGTATTTCTGGCATCGATTTCAAGAACAGAGCACAGGTATTCTTCCGATTCAGAGACTTTATCCTTCTGGCTACATATAGAAGCGAGTCCGAGCAGAGCTTCAATCGATTGCTCTCCCTTGCTGACCTGTCGCATGAAGAGTTCTTCCGCTTCATCAATTCGTCCATCCTCATAACAAATTCGACCGAGTCTCGTGGCTGCATCAAGATAAGTGTTATTCAAACTGAGAGTGTGGCGTAAATTTGTAATAGACGATTCTTGATCATTGAGCGAAAGATATGCAAGAGCCATTGAATAGTAAGCCGAAACTCTGCTATCAACATGAAATAGTATCACATTTGAAAGTTCAGTCCCCTGATCATACGCAGCTTGTACCTGAAGGTACTTTTCATAAAGATCGAGCGCTTTGCTAAATTCCTTTTGACGCATTGCGATATGTCCCAAAAGAAGCAATGGATCGAGATAATCTGCTTTTAAGTTGATAGCACTATGACAGAATTCTTCTGCTTTATCATACTCTTCAATAAAGAAATTTGTCCAGGCGAGTTGATCCAGAGACATAAGATGTATATGTCTTTGGTTCTGGATTTTCGGATCTGTCAATTCTACTGCACGAGTAGAATTTTCTATTATCTGAGGAGCATTTTCAACGGCGAAGCCAGTTTCACCAGCTCTTAATATCTGTGAGAGATTAAACCGGGCAAACGCATTATCAGGATTCTCCGAAAGTTGTTTTTCCAGCAGTTCACGAGACCGAGCCAGTTTCTTTTTCATCTTTTCAGGAGCAAGACCATAACCATAATGCTTAAGCCTTATCGACGTTCGAAGAGCCGACAAACCTTTGGGTACATCAAGCTGATTGTGCACAATCCCTTTGTACTTAAGATTAAGTTCCCTTTTGAAAAATCTCTCCGATGGTAAGAAAGTAGTTTGGTTTTCATTTTCACCATATATATTGATTACATTAATGGAGATGAATTCATGTTTTGCTTCATTGATGACACGAATTATATGTGGTACATCTTCTGAACAGATTCGTTCATCGGCGTCAATTATAAATATCCAGTCAGAACTGGCCTGCTCCAGTGAGTAGTTTCGAGCTTTTGAGAAATCACCTTCCCACTCCTGATGGAATATCTTTGCACCATAAGACTTAGCAATTTCAATTGTCCGGTCAGTTGAACCAGTATCGACAAGAATAATTTCATCAACCCAATCACGAATAGATGCAAGACATTCATCAAGCATATCTTCTTCATTTTTTACAATCATACATGCGCTGATTGTTGTTTTCTTTCGATACCCATCCAGAAGCATTCTAAGTTCATGCACCTGGGAACAATTCTTGAGACCATCGTTTACGATTTTCTCAGCTTCCTCTAAATTCTTTTGACCTGCGAGCAAAGCGGCAAGATTCAGATAAGGTAAATGATTTTGGGGGTCTAACGCTATGGCTTCTTTAAATTTTGAAACTGCATCATCTATCTGACCTGTCTCTTTGTATCCAATCGCCATTGAATTTAAGATGTTTGATCTATGTTTATGGCTGGATGTATAGGCACAATCGTTAGAACGATCAGCTTTCTGATACTCAAGATATTTGTTACCTGCAGTAATTGATTGAGAGTAATCTTTCATTGAAGCTCGAATAAATGCGAGCGCATACCAGAGATCAAATTCTTTATCGTTCGCCTTCAACCCACGATTTATTATGCTCTCAGCTTCGAGAATGCGATTCTCGCGCACATAACCAAATGCAAGCAAACGGTTGTACTTTGACTGTTTGGTTTCATCATCAAAGGGATAATTTGATTGAAGTGGAATCAGTGCACTTACTATCGTACTGTTTACATTATTATTGTAGCAATACTCTGCCAGCTCAATCGCCATATCAAAATTCTCAGGATTATCCTTAAGGCTGTTTTTGAGTGCCAACAGGCGAGTGTCATTT
>JAUVAR010000301.1 GCA_030591625.1 Candidatus Zixiibacteriota bacterium | reverse complement strand
TTTCACTAAATCTATTCGTGAAGAATTACGTCCACGAGGCATAAGAGTAATAAATATCTATCCAGCCTCAACCGATACAGATATCTGGGATCATGTCGCCGGTGAATGGCCACGCGATAAAATGATGCAATCATCAGACGTTGCCAAAGTAGTTAAAACAGCTTTAGATCTGCCTGAATCTACTACTGTTGAAGATATTGTGCTGAAAGCGACAGTCGGTATGCTTTAGATGGGTTGAGGTTTTCCGATGAGACGGAAACCCCATTCGATTAATGTCTTAAGATTATCAGACGATTTTGCTTTTTGTAATAGATAGTTATGAAGTTCGGTTTTTAGATCGTCGTTGTCATGACGTTCATCAAGCAGTTCGTACATCTCCATCGCAAGCAACCAATCAGAACTGAAATCATTTTGTAACTCGTGCCAGACATCATTGAGTTGTGCCATGTCAGTAGAATTGTCTCGAACATTTCTAATTGTTTGGTATAGCGTGTGGAGCCTTTTGGTTTCTTTGTTATACTTAACTTTGATTGTCCGCTCTCGGGGCACAAGTGATACTTGCTCGTATGCATCTTTGTCGGCCGCTCCATTGAAAACAGAAGTGATGCTCTCCCCCACTGCCATGTCGTACGTTCCCCATGACGGCTCAAACAAAACTTTATCCCCGTGCGTTACATTACAATTATCAAAAATCATAAGGATGATGTTTGAGTTATGTCGAACGATTTTCTTGAGGGTTCCTTCTACTATTATACCTGATTCAAATTCTAATTTTGAATTTCCGCCTACTTTTGCACCTAACATGGCAAGGGCTGAATCATCAAGGGACTCAGGCCTGCGAGGACAATCCTTGAATTTTCCGATTGGCGATCCGAAACCATCCTTGTGATATTCTTTGCTATGACCCGACAGCTCTTTATGATCGACAGCCAAAGCCGAAGGACTAATTGATCGTATGTAAACCGGCGTGTCATTCTTATCTTTTATCACCTCTCCAATGATACCTGTAACCTGAAGGCCTGATGAATAAACAACTGTCGCCGGGCTGGCGCATTCGACCGCTTTATTTAGTCCCTTAACTCCACCCTGTGTGAAAGCCATTTCGGCGGCAAACTGTTCAAGGACTTTCTTAAGATGTTTGAAATCGGGAGTAACAAAAAGCTGTGGCTGCATCGTTGTAATATCAAAAGCTTGTTCCTGTGTGTCGAGATTGTATTTAATTTTTTTTACATCTGACCCAAGACAACTGGCCGCTTCACCAATAGATGATAACAATCCTGCTCCATAAATTTTGGGTGCATCAAGTGAACCGATCAAGCCGTATTCTACAGTCCACCAGTGAAGACGACTGAGTAAGGCCATCTCGGATGGTTGGCCTAAGTTCTTCTGTCTTGTTTCAACCAACTTTTCTGCTTTTGAGATTTCTTCGGTAGCTACATCGGGAGCTTCCTTTAGAATTGAAAGATGTCTGATAGCTTCGTAGAGTTCAAAATCCTGGCGTGATGACATCGCCTTCGCACCTATTTCACCAAATCGCTGCAGGTAATCGGCATACTCCTGATCAACAATTATTGGTGCATGACCGGCCGCTTCATGGACGATATCCGGCGCCGGAGTGTAATCAACATGATCAATCTGACGCATGTCGGCAGCTATTACGAGCACACGGTAAGCCTGGAATTCCATAAACGCAGCAGGTGGTATAAACCCATCAACCGCTACCGCACCCCATCCGATACGAGTAAGAATTTTATTCATTTCCTCAATGTGAGGAATTCGATCCAGTGAAATACCGGTGTTTAGAAGCCCGTCAAAATAGATCTGATGTGCATATTTTTTCAGGAAGTAAATGTTCTGTCGCATGATAAAACGCCAAAGAGCATGATCAACCGATGTGTAAGCATCATAGTTTTGATTAACTACAAACTGCTTCAAATGATCTGGTAATCTTGAAACCGTTGCTGTGAGAGTTGGCTCTTCATCAACTGAATTTTGCATTGCTGCTCCGCATTTGTAGTTATCACAACCGACAGGCTATCAGCGACTATTATAGTCCAATATAGTTCTGTCAGATACTCCTATCAAGAGCTATTTTAAGCCTTTGGTGCCAAATATCCTCCTGTAATTTAATTTGGATGGAACTAACTCTGGCTCTGAGCATTTAGTCTAGTACAGGCAGTAATAACTGTCAGAAATTAACACAGGAGACAGGCAAGATATGACCGATCCAATTGGAATCAGGAAATATGATTATATTGAGTTCTATGTTGGCTCTGCCAAGATGGTTGCTTACTGGTATGCCAAAGGACTTGGCCTCGATATAACTGCGTACGCCGGACCGGAAACAGGCGTTTATGATCGTACGTCCTACTACTTGACGGGCAACGACCTCAAGTTTGTAATCACCTCGGGACTCCAACCTACAACGTACGATTGCTGGGGATTTATAACTCATCATGGAGATGGTGTTAAACGCTGGGCAATTGAGGTTGATGATGTTGAAGCTGCTTACGCATATGCGACTTCACATACAGGAATTTCTGCAAGAAGGCCTGAAAAACTTTCTGATGAAAATGGCTTCGTTATGGAAGCGGCTATTAAATTATACGACGATACCGAACTCGTTTATATCAACTACGACAATTACAAAGGAAAATTCAAACCGGGATTTGGCGAATCAGTTCTTGAGATTGAAGTTTCGCGCAAAGATACCGGCATAATTGCAATCGATCATATTGTTGGCAATGTTCGAGAAAATGAAATGAACCATTGGGCTACATATTTTAATAAGACGATGGGTTTTGAAACTTTCATAGATTTTAAACCGGGTGACATTGGCACACAGTACTCTGCACTTTTATCTAAGGTAGTTAAATCTGCCGGCTTCAAAATACGTAATCCAATTAACGAACCATTTGAAGGTAAAAAGAAATCACAGATTCAAGAATATATCGAACAGTATTATGGTTCGGGAGTGCAACATATAGCTATCAGAACAGAAGATATCATTAAAACTATTTCTGCGTTGCGTGCTAATGGAATTGAATTCTTGAATGTGCCTGATACATACTATGAAGCGATGCGTAAACGAAAAGATTTAGGTCTTGAAGAAGATCTGAATTCACTTGAAAAACTTGGCATTCTATTCGACAAAGAATCGAATGGTTACCTGTTACAATTATTTACCAAACCTACTGGAGACCGCCCTACTTTCTTCTTTGAATTTATTCAACGCCATGGTGACTCACAGGGATTTGGAAAAGGTAATTTCCAGGCACTCTTTGAGGCGATTGAAAGAGATCAGGGTTTGCGCGGGAACTTGTAGTCGGGAAATATTTATGAAGATGAAAGTGAAAGGATTCGGGCATGCCATTCTATCATAAGGTCGGGAAAATACCACGTACCAAGCATACGACATTTTATAAAGAGGACGGTAAGTCGCTTTATCG
>JAUVAR010000290.1 GCA_030591625.1 Candidatus Zixiibacteriota bacterium | reverse complement strand
GTTCTTCGGGAGGTGCAGTTTCTTCTGCTGTAGCCTGTTTCTCAGCCTGCTTTTGTTCAACGAGGCGTTTCTTGGCAGCATCTCTTGATACAAACCCTACGCCACCTAAAACAAGACCGATAATAACAAACGTAGTTGTAGGCATTCCCGGTACGAGACCGAAAAGTATAAGCACACCGGCTGTGACTAAAATTGCTCGCGGTTGTTTTGTAAGCTGTAATGTTAAATCGACACCAAGATTATTTGTTGAGGCAGCACGAGTAACGATAATACCGGAAGCTGTTGAAACGAGTAATGCCGGAATTTGTGTAACGAGTCCATCACCAATCGACAGCAACATATAAGTACGCATCGCATCAGCCATCGACATGCCGTTCATAGCAGCACCAATGACAAAACCACCAACGATGTTGATCAGTGTAATCAAGATACCAGCAACTGCATCACCACGAACAAACTTGGAGGCACCATCCATTGCACCGTAGAAATCTGCTTCCTGCGAAATTTCCTGGCGACGATTGCGAGCTTCTTCATCATTGATGATGCCGGCGTTTAGATCGGCATCGATAGCCATCTGTTTACCCGGCATTGCATCGAGAGTAAAGCGTGCGGATACTTCTGAGATTCGTCCGGCACCTTTGGTGATAACAACAAACTGGATAATGACCAAAATTACAAAGATGATGAAACCAACGACGTAGTTGCCCTGCACTACAAAGTTTCCGAATGATTGGATAACCTCACCTGCGTAACCAGAGCCTAGAATAAGTCGAGTTGATGCAACGTTCAACGACAGTCGCATCAGTGTTATGATCAATAACATTCCAGGAAATACCGAGAGATCAAGCGGACGGGTGACATACAACGTCGAAAGCAGCACCACCAATGAGAAGGTGATATTGAACGCGAGTCCAAAGTCAAGGATAGCGGACGGCAGCGGAATAACCAACACAGCTACAATACCGATGACACCGAAGGCCAGCAAGATATCTGAACGAGCTATAATCTTGGTTAGTATGTTATCTTTTGCTTGAGCCATCTATCAACCCACCGCTTTATCTTTTAACTTATAGACATAGGCTAAAATTTCAGCCACTGCCCTAAAGAGTGTTTCCGGAACAACGTCACCAACATCACACATTTTGAATAATGATCGTGCGAGCGGTTTATCTTCAATGATTGGAATGTTATGTTCTATTGCGATTTTTTTGATTTTCTGTGCAATCAAACGCTCACCTTTGGCAATCACCTGAGGTGCCGTCATTGCATCCTGATTGTACTTAAGGGCAACCGCAAGATGAGTCGGGTTGGTTACAACCACATCGGCGAGCGATACTTCGTCCATCATGCGTTTGCGTGACATCTCTCTTTGAATCTGTCGGACACGCGACTTAATCTGAGGATTTCCATCAGTATCTTTGAACTCGTCGCGAACTTCCTGTTTTGTCATCTTGATCGACTTTTCAAATTCATATTTTTGATAGAAATAGTCGAACAATGCAATAATGAGAATCGAGGCACCAATTTTTAGTGCAACACTAAGAGCAAGTGTACCCATCGTTGATGCAAGAACAGACACAGGCATGTCAGGCAATAGGAAGAGGTCATCAAATTCCGAAGCGATAACTTTGTAGGCTACAAAACCTATTATCAACAGTTTGAAAGTGTCGCGGAAGAGAGTAACCAGCGAACGAAGTGAGAACATCTTCTTAAGTCCACTAAGTGGATTTATTTTACTAAACTTCGGTTCAATCGCTTTGGTTGAAATTTTGAATCCGACCTGAATAACATTAGCTGTAAAACCAACAACTACAGCCATTGCAAGGACAGGGCTTATGATTACAAAGAACCTTATGAGGTTACTTTTGAATAAGATCAAATATGATGGATCTGACGTTGCAATGAACGGCGCATTCGCCAACGTATCTCTAAGCAGATCAGAAAGTTCGGTTGAGAGGTGCGAGGCGGTCAGCCACAAAGTGAATCCACCTACTATCACAATAATGGCAGAGTTCAACTCGGCAGATTTTGAGACCTGGCCTTCTTCGCGAGCTTTTTCGCGTCGCCTGCCGGTCGCCTTCTCAGTTTTTTCCTGGAGGGGTTCTTCAGCCATAGAGCTACGCCTTACCCATCACACTGAGAAGTGTATGTAGTTGAGTGTCGAGATATATTGTTGCTTTTTCGAGCCCGTATGTAAAAATAGGCATCGCCATCGAAAGCACTAACAGGCCAACACCAATTTTCATTGGGAAACCAACAATGAAGATATTCATCGTCGGCATCATTTTAGCAACAACCCCAAGAGCTACGTCTGTCAAAAATAGCGTTACCATAATCGGAGCCGCTAATTTGAGCGCCAGAACAAAAACGTAAAAAGTATATTTGATTATCAGTTCGCCAGCCGCTGCGGGGAGTACTGCACCACCCGGAGGCATAACTTCAAATGAATTTGCAAAGGCTGAGATAATTAGATGATGCGAGTTGGTAGCGACAAAAATTAGTACTGCTACTGCGAACCAAAGCTGACTCATTACGGATTGCTGAGTTTTACTGGTTGGATCTAAAACCATAGCCATCGCAAAACCGATTTGGTAACCAACCAGCGAACCTGCGGCATGAACCGCATTAAACATTAACTGGAACATGAAACCGATTAGAACACCGATCAGGATTTCACGAAGAGCCATTCCTGACATCTCGATTATCGAAGACATTTCAGGAAGTTCTGCCAGAGGCAAGGCTGTGGTCATCAGAATTGTGAAGAGTATGCACAGACCAGCTTTCACCATCTTAGGCACCGCCGGGTGCGAAAGAATAGGCGACAGCATAAACAGACCTGCAGCTCTCAAGAGTATTAAGAGGAAGATCTGAAGCTTATCTGTACCGTAACTTATGAACTCAAACAATTCTATTTTCCTTAGATTTATCCTTATCTGATCTCGTTTATGTCAAATTGTGTGCCAAAATGAAACGGTCACGAGAAGCCCTCTAAGCTATTGTCTGGTAATGAGTTGTATTTTTCGGTAAATTGTCGGATCGGGGATTGTTTATTGTCTGTGGAAAAATATACCAGACTTGTAGGAAAATAGTTCAGGCCCGGTTTTTTGATCGCGGGTCGGTTTTAGCCGACCAGCGATGGAATCATAGCGAATATATGATGTGTAAAGTCTGTCAGTGTATTGATAATCCAGGGTAAAAAGATCAACAACGCCAACGCGACTGATAAGATTTTTGGGACAAAAGTAAGGGTCATTTCGTTGATCTGTGTGACTGCCTGAAAAATCGAAACGATCAAACCAACTATTAGTCCAAACGCAAGCATTGGACCTGCGACCAATAAAACTACTGTCAGAGCTTCTCTACCGAGTGCAACTACCATTTGTGGTGTCATAGTTAAGCCCTCCTATACTTTGAATGATTCGACTAATGATTTTATTAAGAGATACCACCCGTCAACAAGCACAAATAGAAGCAGTTTAAACGGTAATGACACAATGATAGGCGGTAACATCATCATACCCATAGAGAGCAACACAGAGGCTACTACCATGTCGATCACGAGGAATGGAATAAATATCACAAACGCTATCTGAAACGCTGTACGCAGCTCTGAGATAACAAATCCGGGAATCAAAACATGTAACGGGATATCATCCTTATTGTCAGGTCTTT
>JAUVAR010000195.1 GCA_030591625.1 Candidatus Zixiibacteriota bacterium | reverse complement strand
TTGATGTTATGGCATCTGAACCGAAAATAATGCGTCATATTCATCTGCCGATGCAGGCCGGAAACAACCGAGTTCTAAAGAAGATGGGGCGAGTTTATACGATTGAACATTACATGAAAATTGTTGAGTATATAAGAGAGACGCTCGATTACGTTTCGCTGACAACTGATTTGATTGTTGGGTTTCCGTCTGAGACTCATTCTGAATATGAAGAGACGCTTTCGGCTGTAAGAGCTGTTGGCTATGATTCGGCGTTCATGTTTCGTTATTCGGTTCGCCCGGGAACAACTGCTGCCCGATATGATGATGATGTTCCAGAAGCAGAAAAAATTGAACGACTTCAAAAATTGATCAAATTGCAACAGTCGATATCGTTTGATACAAACCAGCGTGAATTGGGAGAAGTGAGATTTTCGTTGGTGGAGGGAGAGTCCCGACGTAGTAAATCGAAGTTGCGCGCCAGAACAGAAGGTAACAAGACAGTATTGTTTACAGGCGCCGGTCAAAAACCTGGCGATGTTGTGCCAATTCGAATTGGTGCTGCCGACGCTTTCACCCTGCACGGAGAACTTGCGGAGACGAACTAATGTCTGATCAACTGGTCTGGATTATTGCATCTGCAACCTGGTTAATACTGTTTGTTTTTCTCGCTGTTAGATTACGATTGTTTTCTTCCGAAGTCGGAGGCAGGCTTCCCTTATTGTTTGGAGCTCTCTTAGTACAATTCTCATTTGTATGGCAAACTGTAAAAATGGGATCTGAATATTCTGTTTGGTTTATAGATTCTGTTTATCCGATCCTTGAAATGACACAGTTCGGTTTGACTGGTGTCGGGATGCTTCTTGTTACAATTGGGTTTCTGTTTTATGCCGATTACTGGCAGACAAGGGGTGATAGTCTCAGGGAACGTGAAGCTAAGCTCTCTATCGTTGAAAACTTAAGACAAGATTCACGTCAACCGTATCAGTTGCTCGATATGGTAAACATTGCAACGCGTGAGATAGTTTTTCATTATCAGGGATGTGCCGGCGTTGTCTTTCTGTTGAACCGGGCAAGGCGGGAATTTGTACTCGCTACTTCTGTGGGGCTTTCCAAAAGAGAGATGGCCGCACTTGAGCATTATCCTTACGCTCGCAATGCTGTTAGTCAATCGGTCGAATTGGGTGATCCAATCATAGCTGGTTCACTTGAGTTGGTTGATAAATCGGGGAATGAAATTGAATCGGATTATTGTTCTAATTTAATATTGCCACTTGTCTCAGGAACAGATCGGGTTGGGGTACTATTGTTACTTTCTCCCGAGAAGAGAAGATTTGGCAACGATGATATTAAAGACCTGGTGCCTGTCACCGAGTGGTTGGCCGAGAAAATAAAAAGTGCAAGATTGACCCGTGAACTTTCTTCAGCAAGAAATCGTAGCGAGCAGTCAGTAGTTGAATCAAACAGTTTAACGACCCGATTGGTTTCAACAATAACCGCCTTGCTTGGTGCTGATCCCGCAACAGGATTTACGCAGTCTATGGTAGGGATGGCTGATGCGGAATCTGTTCATCTCGTAGCTTTACGTCATGGTGCTCTGACTATCATTGGTGGAAGTGAACCATTGGTTGATATATCAGAAAATTATCGTACTGCTTTGATCGAAGCGATTGGACGGGGCAAGCCGTTGATTGTAAACCAGGAAGCTGCTTCGGAATCAGGATCGTCTGAGATAGCGTCATCATCGTTAGTGTTGCCATTAACTCTGACTCAATCAACTGAGGCGTTACTGCTTCGAAGGTCAGGAACTGCGTTTAAGGTGAATGAAGAAGAGTTGAGGAAGTTTGATCTCTTTACGAAACTTGCAAGAGCTGTCCTCAAACAGGCAGGCAGTCAAAAACTTGATATTACGAGACGTAAAGGGTTTGATGCTGTTTTAAAATTGTTACGTTCTGATAGTGGTCCAATACGGTTTGAGGATGATCCGGGCTATTTTGTCGAGATCCTTGCGGAGGCTTTACCGCGTGGAACAATCGGTCTGACATTCGAACGATCTGATCGCGGTGAGTTTGCAGCTGTATCAACATTGCGCGGGAATTCCGAAGCTGTTGGTGACATCAAAATAAATAGTGTTGATGATGAGTTTGGTACCGCGTTGTTTGGTAATGAACCGTTGTTTATTTATGGACGATCTGAAGTAGCTGCAAAGATTGAATCATTGAATCAAAATAGCTTAAATGGTATGCAGCGATTGGTAGGAGAACGTGGTTTCCCTCTTTTCATGGCTACTTGCCCATTGGGTGGCGCACTTGAAAATTCAGGGGCAGCACTTATTCTGATTTACGATATGGATGATTCGCAACGTGGAGAATGGGAACAAATGTTGACGCTGGCAGTTTCTCTTTATTCTCTCAGGTTGATGCTCAACAGGAATTTATCTGACTCAGAACCATTGAGTGGCAGTGGTTATGTCGGACCTGATTTGATTAACGACATGAACAATCATCTGGCTGCAATTATTGGATCGGCTGAGTTGATCGCTCAGCATGATCAGTTGACACCAAATGTATCTTCACAAATTGTAAATATTATCGATGAGGCAGAGGCTGCAGCAATAAAATTGCGTAACAACCGTTCTAATGAAAATGATGATATCGATATATCATTGCTTCCCGTTATAGAGACAGCAATGCATGAGGTTATTGGTAGTGTACTTGAACGTCTGCATATTTCAGGACTGCTTCATATGATTGCGGGACGTCCTCGTGAAATAACTGTTGAGATTGATCCGGATGCTGTTTGTGATCTTTCTTCGGATCAATTGGAAGAGTTAATCGGTAGCGCTCTTGACAGGTTTGGTGTCTGGACGCCCGACGAAGATATAATTTCGATTAACTCCTACCCGAAGCAGGGGGCTGTATATATCGATATTAGTCGCCATCGCAGGAATTTCCCGCCTGTCGAACGAGTCGAAGGGCATGGCAAGTATCAGACTGCAATTGAGGCATCAGTATTACGTCCTGACGATCTATATCTGAAACTCGCAGATAAAGCAGGTTTTGCTTTAGCTATTGATACCGAAGATGCTCGTCCTGCATACATTTCTTTCAGACGATTACTCGGTACTAAATCCGGAGAAGGATCTAAAACTAATAGTAAGGTTAGGCTTTTGGCAATCGACGACCATGAAGTAATTCTTGATTTGGTGACAGCAATGGGACAGTCGCAGGGATATTTGGTTGATACTGCCAACAATGGTGAGGATGGGCTTGCTCTCGCTTTGGAACAGGAATACGATTTAATACTAACCGATCTCGCTATGCCTGAGATTTCTGGATTGGAAGTAGCTCGTCGAATTCATGCGGTTCATCCTGCCCAACCGATAATATTAGTTACAGGTTGGGATGCCCGGCTCAATCAAGAACAGCTTAGATCTTTAGGGATAGTACAAATACTACACAAACCGTTCAGGATTGAACAGTTGACCGACATTATTGACAGCCTGATAAAAGCCCGTCAAAAAGCTTAAATTAGTTAATATTCATTGTTAAAAAGGGCTCATTTCTGCCGAAATATTACTCATACGGAGGAATGTATGGGAAATAAGAAAATTGCTGTCGGTGATGAAATTAGAGGTCACAGCGAATTGCTGGCTCTACCACAGGCTTTATCTGAACTATTACATGAAATGGATAAGCCTGATTTTTCGGCCGATAATTTGGCTACAATCATCTTAAAGGATCCGTCATTAACGGGCAGAATTCTAAAGCTGGCTAATTCTGCATTCTATAATAGATTTCATGAAATTAGTACTGTTCATGGAGCTGTACAGATGCTTGGAGTTACAACTGTTAAGTGTCTGGCATTATCTTCCTCTATATTACATCCTGAGAAAATTCAAGAAGAATCAGGTGTAGATCCTAAGGATTATTTCTCTCAAATTTTAACTGTTGCTGCCGCAGCAGAAAAAATTGCACCTCGTGTAGGTCTGAACTCTGCCGAAGAAGCTTTCATCGCGGGACTGTTACATGATATTGGAACTATGTTCTTTTTGCATCATCATCCCCATGAATATCGTGAAGTATTGTTCCAGGTTAAGAATGGACATGACATACTCGCACTAGAAGAAAATATGTTTGGTATGAATCATGCCGAAGTTGGATATCATCTTGCCGTCAAATGGCGTGTTCCTGAGCAGATATCTGATGCAATCAGAAACCATCACACTGAGCCTGACAAAAATGATGATAAATTAATTAATGTCATTCGACTTGCCTCTACTATGACTCAGGAGACAGTTGTTGCCAATGGTCTTGAGGTGGGGACATGGATTGGCAAAATTAACAAAGTAGCGCAAGCACTTGACATGTCCAAAGAAGAGATCGATGAAATATCAGTATCACTTTTGTCGTGGACAAGATCGATAGCAGATTATCTGGGCGTTGATATAGGCAGTACTGAAGAGATTCTGACAAGAGCCAATCATGAAATTTGGAATACTTATTTGATGGTTGAAAACCTGTTTAAGGAACGTCAGGAATTGTCAAAAAAACTGCTTGAGGAAGAACGGGCCAAAGGTGCTATTGAAGCAAAAAATATAGCTCTCTCGACACTTTCTCATTATTTGAATAATGCAGCTATGGCTATCTATGGACGTTCGCAGCTTCTTCGAATCGACATCGAAAAAGGTGAAGAAGAGAAAATTATGAGGAATTTGCCAATTTCCCTTGATGTCATAGATAAATCGATCAAAAAAATTGTTGCAGTTCTTTGCGAGATAAAAGAAATCTCGCCGATGGATGAAGGGACTTATCTGAACGCTTCACATGCTCTGGACCTTGATAATCGAGTAGCAGAGCGGATGAAGATGATGGATATTGACGGAGAAGTCGTAACTCGTCCGATGGAACCGGCAGTAAAATAAGAATCTATCTTCAGGTAATTTCCTATTGCTACAAGAATCTATGTTGACCCTGACTACTCGTTTGGGTAATTTATATTTATGATAAGATATCTCACAGCAGGTGAATCTCACGGACCTCAGTTGACCGCTATTTTAGATGGTCTGCCTTCCGGGATACAAATAGATTGTGATCAGATCAATTTCCAGCTTGCCCGTCGCCAGAAAGGTTTTGGTCGGGGAGGACGGATGAAAATTGAGAAAGACAGAGTACAAATCAAATCGGGGCTTCGCTCTGGGTTGACTACCGGAGCTCCAATCACCCTCGTAATTGAAAATCTCGATTGGCCCAATTGGTCTGAAATAATGGACCCATTCAAGCCAATACCTAAAAATCTCGGTTTAAAGCAGAAACGTCTGGCAGAAGAGACAACCACCCCAAGACCGGGGCATGCTGATCTGAGCGGTGGGATTAAGTGGGATCATCATGACCTGCGAAATGTGCTTGAACGTGCTTCTGCCCGTGAAACTGCTGC